>DYCJ01000016.1:0-8059 GCA_019418195.1 Clostridiales bacterium
CGGCCCTTATGAGGGCCAACCCAAACCACCACTTGAAGTGGTGGTTGTGACTTAGTTCAAGGCAAAATAGATGAAAGGAAAGACAGATAATGAAGAACTTGTTTAAATACGCGGCAGAGCACTGGAAGACACTGATCGTTATCATTATCGTGCTGTTTATACAGGCGTACTGTGACCTTTCTCTTCCGGCTTACACCTCCGATATCGTCAATGTCGGTATCCAGCAGGGCGGAGTGGAAGATCAGGTGCCTGAGTCAATATCAGTGGATGAAATGAACCGTCTGCTGCTGTTCGTACCATCGGAGGACCAGGATACTGTGCTTGATGCATATGAAGAGGACGACAGCACTTATGATGTTGAAGCTTATGTCATGAAGGACGACATTTCAGAGGAAGATATCAGCAGTCTGGAGGAGATTCTTGCTTATCCGATGATGATGACTGCCGGCTTTGAATCTGGCAGCGATATGACTGCACAGATCGAAGAACAGATGAAAGCATCCCTTCCGGAAGGAACAGCGCAGGAAGAGATGACAGTATTTGATATAATGCAGATGATGCCGGAAGAACAGAGAGAAGCTATGGTGGACACCATGGAAGAACAGATGACTGATATGCCGGATACGATTCTGGATCAGGCGGCAGTCAGTTATGTCGGAACGGTATATGAAAATCTCGGAATAAATATGGATGATCTCCAGATACATTACCTGCTGACTACAGGGGGAAAAATGGCCGGGCTGGCATTTCTTGGAATGGCGGCAAGCGTTCTGGTAGGTTTTATGGCATCGCGAGTGGGAGCTGCCACGGGACGCGACCTGAGAGGAAGAGTGTTCCACAAGGTGGTAGGGTTTTCCAATAATGAATTTGACCATTTTTCTACGGCCTCGCTTATAACGAGAAGTACGAATGATATTCAGCAGATCCAGCTGATCATTGTTATGCTGCTCCGAATCGTGCTGTATGCTCCGATTCTTGCTATCGGCGGCATCATCCAGGTGTTCCAGACCAATGTGTCTATGTCCTGGATCATAGGCCTGGCTGTTGTGCTGATCGGTCTGGTCATTCTCGTGCTGTTCCTTGTTGCGATGCCAAAGTTCAGGATCATGCAGAGCCTGGTAGACAAGGTCAATCTGGTGATGAGAGAGATCCTTACCGGCCTGTCGGTCATCCGGGCATTCAGTACACAGAAGTATGAAGAGGAGCGCTTTGACAAGGCGAACCGTGACCTGACGAGAACAAACCTCTTTGTAAACCGTGCCATGACGTTTATGATGCCGGTCATGATGCTTGTAATGAACGGCATTTCAGTGCTTATTATGTGGAACGGCGCCCACGGGATCGATAACGGGGAAATGCAGGTTGGAGATATGATGGCCTTTATCCAGTATACAATGCAGATCATCATGGGATTCCTGATGCTATGTATGCTCTCCATTATGCTACCGAGGGCGGCAGTTGCCGCAGACCGTGTACAGGAGGTGCTTGACAGCCAGACTGTGATCCTTGACCCGGATCAGCCGGAGAAATTCTCCGGAAATGAGAAAGGACTGCTTACGTTTGACCATGTATCCTTCCGCTATCCCGGCGCAGATGAGAACGTGATCCACGATATTTCATTTACGGCGCGCCCGGGAGAGACGACAGCTATTATCGGAAGTACCGGAAGCGGTAAATCTACACTTGTCAATCTGATCCCCCGTTTCTATGACGTGACGGAGGGAAGCATTACTCTTGACGGTGTGGACATCCGAAATGTATCTCAGCATGAACTGAGAGAAAGACTTGGATACGTTCCTCAGAAAGGCGTACTTTTCTCGGGAGACATAGCCTCAAATATTATGTTCGGTAATCCGGAAGGCGGCGAAGAGGAAATGGTCGGGGCGGCGGAGATCGCTCAGGCTACAGAATTTATCGACCAGAAACCGGAGGGGTACAAAAGCCCGATCGCGCAGGGCGGATCTAATGTCTCAGGCGGACAAAAGCAGAGACTTTCTATTGCCCGCGCAATCGCAAAACATCCGGAAGTGTTTATATTCGATGACAGTTTCTCTGCACTGGACTTTAAGACAGATGTTACTCTGAGAAAAGCCCTGAAAAAGAGAACGAAGAACAGTACGGTGCTGATCGTGGCACAGAGGATCAGTACGATCCTCAATGCGGAGCAGATCATTGTGCTCGACGATGGGAAGATCGCAGGTATGGGAACCCATCAGGAACTTCTGAAGACCTGTGAGGTATATCAGCAGATCGCTGCTTCCCAGCTCTCCGAATCCGAACTGAAAGCGGGACAGGAGAGAACGGAAAACAAGACTTCAGAAAATAGCAGTGGTCAGCAGACTGCGGACAATGGAAAGGAGGTGCCGGTACATGCCTGGAATGCACGGCCGTAATGCGGCAGGAGAAAAAGCAAAAGATTTTAAAGGAACAATCAAAAAGCTGATCCGGTATATGAGCGCTTTTAAATTCCATATGCTGTTCGTGGCAATATTTGCTATCTGCGGGACGATCTTTAATATAGCCGGCCCTAAGATTCTCGGAAAAGCGACTACGGAGATTTTCAACGGCCTTGTGAGCAAGGTGTCAGGCGGAGCAGGCATTGATTTCGGAAAGGTAGGCCAGATCCTTCTGCTTACGCTCGGACTGTATGTGATCAGTGCACTCTGTACATTTATCCAGGGGATCATCATGACCGGGGTATCACAGAAAACGACTTACCGGTTGAGAAAAGAAATCTCAGAGAAGATCAGCCGTATGCCGATGAACTACTTTGATACAAAACCGGTAGGAGAGGTCCTTTCCCGTGTAACGAACGATGTCGATACGCTCGGACAGAGCTTAAACCAGAGTGCTACACAGATGATCACATCTGTTACCACCCTGATCGGTGTGCTGGTCATGATGCTCTCTATCAGCCCGCTTATGACGCTGATCGCAATCCTGATCCTTCCGGTTTCTGTGATCCTGATCTCGTTTGTGATGAAACATTCACAGAAATATTTCCGTGGGCAGCAGGCATATCTTGGAAATGTAAACGGACAGGTGGAGGAGATCTACAGCGGTCATAACATCATTAAAGCTTTTAATAAGGAAGAAGATGTGATAAAAACTTTTAATGAGACGAACGGAAAGCTCTATGATTCCGCATGGAAATCACAGTTCTTCTCCGGAATGATGATGCCGGTGATGCAGTTTATCGGAAATCTCGGTTATGTCGGAGTGGCGATCCTCGGAGGATTCCTTGCAATCCGTAATGTGATCGAGGTAGGAGATATCCAGTCATTTATCCAGTATGTGAGAAACTTCACCCAGCCGATCCAGCAGGTGGCACAGGTTACCAATATGCTGCAGCTCACCGCGGCGGCTTCGGAGAGAGTCTTTGAGTTTCTTGAGGAAGACGAGGAAGTGCAGACCGTGGAGGATCCAGTTTCCACAGAAGGATTAAAAGGAAGAGTGGAATTCGACCATGTACACTTCGGTTACAATCCGGATAAGATCATCATCAATGACTTCTCTGCAAAAGTAGAAGAAGGACAGAAGATCGCTATCGTAGGTCCGACGGGGGCCGGAAAGACGACAATGATCAAACTGCTCATGCGTTTCTACGATGTAAACAGTGGTGCGATCAAGATTGACGGGCACGATATCAGAGACTTTAACCGGAACGACCTGAGAAAGATGTTCGGTATGGTGCTTCAGGACACATGGCTTTTCCATGGAACGATCATGGAGAACCTGCGCTACGGAAGACTTGATGCCACAGATGAGGAAGTGATCCAGGCTGCAAAGGCGGCTCATGTACACCGTTTTGTACAGACGCTGCCGGGCGGTTATAACATGGAACTTAACGAAGAGGCAAGCAATATCTCACAGGGACAGAAACAGCTCCTTACGATCGCCCGTGCAATTCTGGCAGATCCGAAGATCCTGATCCTCGACGAAGCCACCAGCTCCGTTGATACCAGGACAGAAGTGCTGATCCAGAAAGCCATGGACAGCCTGATGAAAGGCAGAACAAGCTTCATCATCGCCCACCGGCTCTCAACGATCCGCGATGCAGACCTGATTCTTGTCATGAAAGACGGAGATATCATCGAACAGGGAACCCACGAGGACCTGCTCGCCAGAAACGGCTTCTACGCCGACCTGTACAATTCACAGTTTGAAAATACGGCTACCACAGTCCCACTGGCTTTAGACGACGGGTTAAGGTAGACCCAAATAGTGGTTTATGCTATACTTGCTCTATAGGAACATCGAGAAAAAACAGACACAAGTATTTGTTACAGTACGATATCATTTTTTGGAAAGATATCCGAATTATTTATGAAAACATTTCTGGAAAGAGCATACTTTTTCCTAAGAAAAAACTTTGTAATGGACGGATATTTGGCGCGGACCGAAGAGAAGCGTAGATAAGAGGCGGTGAAAAAGAATGTTAAAAGCATATAAATACAGGATATATCCAAATAATGAGCAGAAAGTACAGATTGCGAAAACATTTGGCTGCTGTCGTTTTGTATACAATCAAACATTGTCATACAGGAAAGAGAATTATGAGAAAGAAAAGAAATCCATGAGCAGAATCGACTGTAATAATTACTGCAATAGGGAATTAAAAAAAGAGCATGAATGGCTAAAAGAAGTGGACAAATTTGCCCTGACTAATGCAATTTACAACATGGATTCTGCATATCAGAAATTTTTTAAAGAACATGCCGGTTATCCGAAGTTTAAGAGCAAACACAGCAACCATAAATCATACACAACAAATTTTACGAATGGAAATATAGCGTTAGATTTTGAGAATGGAAAGGTAAAACTGCCTAAGTTAAAAAAAGTAAAGTCAAAACTACACAGAAGTTTTACCGGTCGGATAAAATCAGCAACAGTATCAGAAGTGGCAAGTGGAAAATATTATGTATCAATACTCGTGGAAACAGAACATACTGCTGTACCAAAAAAAGATGGGAAAATAGGATTAGACTTAGGGATTAAGGAATTATGTATTACATCAGATGGACGGAAATATTATAATCCAAGAACACTGAAAAAACAGGAAAGGAAGCTAAAAAAACTGCAAAGACAGTTGGCACATAAAGAAAAAAGAAGCAATAATTACAATAAAACAAGGAAAAAGATAGCATTATGCCATGAGAGGATAATAAATACCAGAAAGGATTATCTGCATAAAGTTTCTAATGAGATTATCAGCGAAAACCAAGTGATAGTTTCAGAAAACTTACAGGTAAGAAATATGGTAAAGAATCATCATCTGGCAAAAGCCATATCTGACGTATCGTGGTATGAACTGACGAGACAGTTAGAGTATAAGGCAGGCTGGAATGGCAGGAATTACATCAAAATAGACACATTTTATGCAAGTAGCCAGATATGTTCTAGTTGTGGATATCAAAATGCAGATACAAAAGATTTATCAGTAAGGGAATGGAAATGCCCAATTTGTGGAGCAATGCATGACAGAGATATTAATGCGGCAAAAAACATTTTAGCAAAAGGATTACGGCAGATAGCATAAAAGGAAAAATTATATAGGGCAGGGACTGCCCGAATTAACGCCTGTGGAGATAGTAGGGCGCACGATGTCCAGTGGACATCGGCTCTGCGCGGACCGGAGCGGAAGCGTAGAAACGAGATTGATGAAGCAGGAAGCCCATTGGCTCAGACAATGGGTAGTTCACTCAACAGATCAGACCTGAGTATAAAAAAATGGCGCTTCCCATGCAAGCTTGCTTGCTGATGGGGAGCGTTATCTTTTTATGCATTAAGGATAGCATCAGACCTGAAAGTGTGTTAGAATACATGCGAAGAACAGCGGTAGAAGGGGTGAACGTCATGGGATTTACACATTTCGATGAAAACGGAAAGGCGGTCATGGTCGATGTGACGGCAAAATCTGAGACTGTAAGAGAAGCTACAGCGACAGGCAGGATCCTTGTGAACCGTGAAGTATTTCAGGCCATAAAGGCCGGTACTGTCGGCAAAGGAGATGTGCTCGGTGTGGCGGCGACGGCCGGGATCATGGGGGCAAAACGTACATCAGACCTGATCCCTATGTGTCATATCCTTCCGATCACCAACTGTAAGATCAATTTTGATATGGATGTTGATGAATGCGCTATATACTGCACCTGCACGGTGAAAGTGACAGGAAAGACCGGAGTAGAGATGGAGGCGCTGACCGGGGCGAGCGTGGCGCTCCTTACGATCTATGATATGTGTAAGGCCATGGACAAGACGATGGAGATCGGAGAGATCTATCTTGTGAAAAAGACAGGTGGAAAGAGCGGGGATGTATATAATGACCCGTATGACCGGAAAAGAGCGTCTGATGCAGGAACTTCCGGTACTTTGAAGAAAGAGCTGAATATCCTTTAAAGAGACGGAGATGAGAAGATGGAAGGGTATAGATGGAAAGCTGCTGTTGTAACTTTGAGCGACAAAGGTTTCGCAGGGGAACGGGAAGACAAGAGCGGTCCTCTTATCTGTGAAATGATCACGGAAGCAGGGTATGATGTACAGAAGACTGTACTGCTTCCTGATGATAAAGAAGAAATAAAAAAGTGTCTTTGTAAATTATGTGATAATGAAGATAACGATATAATTTTCACTACCGGTGGTACGGGATTTGCTCCGAGAGACTGTACTCCCGAAGCAACGATGGCCGTAGCAGAAAGAAATGCGCCGGGGATAGCAGAGGCTATGAGGCTGGCTTCTCTTAAGATAACTCCCCGGGCGATGCTGAGCCGGGGCGCCTCGGTCATCCGGGGACAGACACTGATCATTAATCTGCCGGGCAGCCCGAAAGCGGTGAAAGAGAATCTCGAGGCCGTACTCCCGTCGCTGGATCACGGACTGGCGATCCTGACCGGGCGTGACGGGGAGTGTGCGCGATGAGAGACCAGTTTGACAGATTGATCGAATATATGAGAGTCTCTGTGACGGACAGGTGTAATCTCCGTTGTGTTTATTGTATGCCGGCGGAGGGAGTGCCCTGCGTCAGTCACAGTGACATTCTCAGTTATGATGAAATAACAAGGATTTGCAGGATCGCGGCTGCACTCGGGATCAGCAGGATCAAGCTCACAGGGGGGGAACCGCTTGTGCGGCGGGGACTTCCGGACCTTCTTGGGATGCTTAAGAATATCTCAGGTATCGAACAGGTTACATTGACAACAAACGGTATACTATTAAAAGAACAAATAAACAAATTAGTTTCTAATGGACTGGATGGAGTTAACATCAGCATCGATACATTAAACGTGGACCGTTATGCGGATATCACGAGAGGCGGGAAACTGGAGGAGGCACTCTCCGGTTTGGAAGCGGCACTTTCATTTCCCTCTCTGACGGTCAGGATCAATTGCGTGCCCACACAGGATATGCCGGAAGAAGACTATATCAGTCTTGCACGCCTGGCCCGGGATAAGGAACTGGATGTCCGTTTTATTGAAATGATGCCCATCGGGCTTGGAAAAAAGTTTGGAATCGTGAGCAGAGAGCTGGTTTACAGTATATTAAAAAATAAATTCGGTGAGGCGGCAGAGTGTACCGGCAGATTCGGAAACGGTCCGGCAGTCTATGTACATTTTCCGGGATTTAAAGGGAAGATCGGATTTATCGATGCTGTCTCTCATCAGTTCTGTAATACGTGTAACCGGGTGAGACTGACATCGGAGGGATATCTCAAACCATGTCTTCAGTATGGTACAGGATCGGATCTCAGGAAATTGCTGAGGAGCGGGGCTGATGATACGGCTGTCCGCCATGAGATGCGCAGGACTATTTATGACAAACCTGCCTGCCATCATTTTGCCGACTGCATTTCCGGTGGCAGAGAGACACTTGAGACGAGAGATATGTCTCAGATCGGAGGATGATTAATAATGGGAACAGTGATCGCAGTCTGCACAAGTCCTGCCAAAGGGACGCAGAAAACAAATGTAAATGAAGCGGTATTTATAGAGGATTATGGAATCCGGGGAGATGCTCATGCGGGGAAGTGGCATCGTCAGGTGAGTCTTCTCTCATATGATAA
>DYCJ01000016.1:8069-20633 GCA_019418195.1 Clostridiales bacterium
GAAGAGTTCCGCGCCCGCGGAGCTGATGTGGAGAACGGCGCTTTCGGAGAAAATCTTGTGGTGCAGGGGATTGATTTTCGCAGCCTGCCTGTGGGTACAAGACTCTGCTGCGGAGACGTAGTGCTTGAGATAACGCAGATTGGGAAAGAGTGCCATCACGGCTGTCAGATATTTCAAAAAATGGGAGAGTGCATCATGCCCCGGGAAGGTGTGTTTGCGAAAGTGATCCGTGGAGGGTCCATAAGCACAGGGGCTGAGATGCGAGTGGCTGAACATGAATAGACGGAAATTATTTTTTATTCTTTTGCTCATAACAGTCCTGGCGGCAGGGTGCGCGGTACGGACAAAAGAAATTTCAGGCGGAGGAGAATCCATTCATAAGACAAAAGATGGGGAATACTATACATTTCAGGATGTGGAAGGCAACAGCTATGATGCCCCTCTCCTGTCTGATGTGCCGCAGTGCACTTATGATTTCGATCATTTGAAGACGGATGAGACGACCGGGTATAAGAGTTTTGAAGATGAGGAAAACGGTGTGACGGCACGGCTTGGGATCGACGTTTCCGAATTTCAGGGTGAAGAGATTGACTGGAATCAGGTGAAAGACAGCGGTGTTGAATTTGTCATCATCCGTTTAGGATACCGCGCCTATGGAGACAGCGGGGAGCTTGTCCTTGATGCCATGTATGAACAGAATATTCAGGGGGCGCTGGAAGCCGGGCTTGACGTCGGAGTTTATTTTTTCTCCCAGGCTGTCAGTGCGGCTGAAGCCATAGAAGAGGCGGAGTTCGTCCTGGATCATCTGTCGCCCTATGAGATAACCGGACCGGTTGTATATGATACAGAGGAGATCAAGTGGGACACCGCCCGCACAGATGACAATACAAAGCAGGAGTTTACTAATTTCTGCAAGGTATTCTGCGATACCATTGAGCATGCGGGATATGAATCCATGATCTACTCCAATATGAAATGGATGGCATTTACGCTTGATATGTCCGAACTTTCGGAGTATGATTTCTGGTATGCGGATTACCATGAAGTTCCCCAGTGCCCGTATGATTACAAAATATGGCAGTACAGTGAGGAAGGTGCGGTGCCGGGAATCAATGGAAATGTAGATCTTAATCTCTGGTTTAAGAAAGAGGAAAAGAGCAAATAGAAGACAGAAGGAGAATGAATGATGAAATGGATCAAATTCCGGTTGAAGACAACGACAGAAGCGGAGGATATCGTCAGCAGCATGCTCATGGATCTCGGCATTCAGGGGGTGGAGATAGAGGACAAAGTTCCCCTGACACAGTCAGATAAAGAGCAGATGTTTGTGGATATCCTGCCAGAGATCGAGGCTGATGACGGTGTCGCATATTTGAGTTTCTATCTGGAGCCTGAGGATGATAAAGAGAAGATCCTGTCAGAGATCAGGCAGGAACTGCAGGAGATGTCTTCATATTTAAATGTGGGAGAGTGCCGGATCGAAGAGTCCGAGACTGAGGATGTTGACTGGGTAAATAACTGGAAACAGTATTTCCACCAGTTTTATGTGGATGATATTCTCATCATTCCCTCCTGGGAGAATGTAAAGCCTGAAGACAGTGACAAGATGGTGATCCATATCGATCCGGGTACTGCATTCGGGACCGGCATGCATGAGACGACCCAGCTCTGCATCCGTCAGATACGGAAATATGTGACGGAAGGGACGAGGATCCTGGATGTGGGCTGCGGAAGCGGAATCCTCGGCATGCTAGCATTGAAATTCGGAGCGGCGTATTCTGTGGGAACAGATCTCGATCCCTGTGCGATCGAAGCTACATATGAGAACATGGAAGTCAACGGGATTTCAAAGGACCGCTATGAAGTAATGATCGGGAATATCATCGATGACAAAGAAGTACAGGATAAAGTGGGATATGGATGCTACGACATTGTTGCGGCAAATATCCTTGCGGACGTTCTGGTACAGCTCACGCCGGTCATCGTAAAACAGTTGAAACCCGGCGGAATTTACATTACAAGCGGTATCATTGACGATAAAGAGCAGACAGTAGTCGACGCGGTAAAAGCGGCAGGACTCGAGGTACTTGACGTGACATATCAGGGAGAATGGGTCTGCGTGACAGCGCGTAAAAACTGACAGGAGCGAAAAGAGAGTATGCAGCATTTTTTTGCAGATCCTTCATGGTTCAGGGACGGGAAAGTCATATTAGAAGGAACGGATGTAAATCATATCAAAAATGTACTCAGGATGAGACCGGGGGAGGACGTGCGGATCAGTGACGGGAGCGGAAAGGTGTATCTCTGCTGTGTGGGTGCATACGAAGCGGGGACGGCGATACTGGATATCCTTAAAGAGCTGGATGCAGACACGGAACTTCCATCAAAGATCATTTTATTCCAGGGGCTGCCCAAAGGGGATAAGATGGACTGGATCGTGCAGAAAGCGGTCGAACTGGGAGCAGATGAGATTGTTCCGTTTTCAGCCAGACGATCCATCGTGAAGCTGGATGAAAAGAAAGCGAAAAAGAAACAGGAGCGCTGGCAGGCGATCGCCAAGGGGGCAGCAGAGCAGTCCGGACGCAGCCGGATACCGGAGGTGCGGCAGGTGATGACATTTGCAGGAGCCCTGGATGAAGCGTCTGATCTGGACGTTGTCCTGATTCCCTATGAATTGGAAGAAGGAATGAGGAGGACGGCGCAGATCATCGAAAATATCGTGCCCGGTCAGTCTGTCGGGATTTTTATCGGCCCTGAAGGCGGTTTTGAGGAAACGGAAGTGGAACAGGCAAAAGAGTGCGGGGCACAGCCGGTCACCCTTGGAAAACGTATCTTAAGGACAGAGACAGCAGGATTGACAACACTCTCGATCCTTATGTATCATCTTGAAAGCAGAAATCATAATCTATAAGTAAGAAAAGTGTAAAGGAAAGGAACTATGGAAGTTTATCTGGACAATTCCGCTACTACCATGTGTTATCCGGAAGTAGGGGAATTAGTATATAAAGTGATGTGCCGGGATTATGGCAATCCGTCCTCCATGCACAGAAAAGGCGTGCAGGCGGAGCACTATATCCGGGATGCAAAAGAGACGATCGCAAAAATACTGAAGATCAATTCGAAGGAAATCTTTTTCACATCTGGCGGCACGGAGAGCGACAATCTGGCTCTGATCGGATGCGCCAGGGCAAACAAGAGAAACGGAAACCATCTGATCACTTCCTCTATCGAGCATCCGGCGATCTTAAATACAATGCGCTATCTTGAAGAGGAAGAAGGATTCCGGGTAACGTATCTTCCGGTGGACTCAAAAGGCAGGATAAAACTCGATGCGCTGAAAGAGGCCCTCTGTCCTGAGACTATCCTTGTATCCATCATGTATGTGAATAATGAGGTGGGTACGGTGCAGCCGGTGCAGGAGGCGGCCCGGCTTGTCAAAAAATATAACCCGTCCATCCTGTTCCATACGGACGCTGTGCAGGGATATGGAAAATATCGTATTTATCCCAAGAGAATGGGGATCGATCTTCTGACAGCGAGCGGCCACAAGATCCACGGCCCGAAAGGGACAGGATTCCTCTATATTGACAACAGGGTGAAGATCAGACCTATCGTGTTCGGCGGAGAACAGCAGAAAAATGTCCGTTCAGGAACAGAGAATGTACACGGGATCGCAGGGCTCGGGCTGGCTTCAAAGATGATCTATCAGGATCTGGAGATGAAAACTGCTCTCATGAGGGAACTGAAGAGCCACTTCATCGAAGGTATAGCAGAGATTGAGAATACTACGATACACGGCTTTACAGATGAAGGAAGTGCCCCTCACATTATCAGTGTTGGGGTTGCCGGCGTGCGGAGTGAAGTGCTGCTGCACACGCTGGAGGATAAAGGAATCTATGTATCGTCAGGTTCGGCATGTTCCTCAAATCATCCCTCTGTCAGCGGCGTGCTGAAGGGGATCGGAGCAGCAAGGGAGTACCTGGACGCAACATTGAGGTTCAGTATGTCAGAATTTACGACAAAAGAAGAAATTGACTATACGCTGGAAACACTATATAATTGTATACCGATGCTTAGGAGATATACGCGGCACTGATATGGAAAATGCAGGCGGCGTTTACATGAACAAAGGAGAGAAACATGAGATTTCATTCATTTTTGATCAAGTACGGTGAGATCGGGATTAAAGGAAAGAACCGGTACATGTTCGAGGATGCTCTTGTGCGCCAGATCAGATATGCGTTAAAAGATGTGGACGGAGAGTTTATCGTGCATAAATGCCACGGAAGAGTATACGTGGACTGTGAAGGCGAATATGATTACGTGGAGACGGTAGAAAGCCTTAAGAGAGTATTCGGTCTCGTGGGAATCTGTCCGGTTGTGAGAAAGCCGGTCAGAGAGATCGAAGAACTGAAAAAAGACATTGTTACCTATGTGGGGGAGATGTATCCGGAGGGAAACAAGACTTTCAAAGTAGAGGCAAGACGGGCAAACAAACGTTATCCTATGAACTCCATGGAGATCAACTGCGAGCTGGGCGAGGCGGTACTTGACGCATACCCGGAGATGAAAGTGGACGTCCATCATCCGGACGTGAAACTGAATGTGGAGATCCGCGAGGAAGTCTACATTTATTCGGAGATCATTCCCGGCCCCGGAGGCATGCCTGTCGGGACGAACGGAAGCGCTATGCTGCTGCTGTCCGGCGGTATTGACAGCCCGGTGGCAGGGTACATGATCGCAAAGCGCGGCGTAGAGATCGAGGCGGTTTATTTCCATGCTCCGCCGTACACAAGCGAGCGTGCAAAAGAAAAAGTGGTCGATCTTGCAAAACTGGTGTCAGCCTATGCCGGTCCTATCAAGCTTCATATTGTCAATTTCACGGATATCCAGCTCTACATTTATGAGAAGTGTCCGCACGACGAACTTACGATCATCATGCGCAGATATATGATGCGTATTGCAGAGCACTTTGCAAAGAAAGACGGATGTCTGGGGCTGATCACAGGCGAGAGTATCGGACAGGTGGCAAGCCAGACAATGCAGAGTCTTGCGGCGACAAATGCCGTGTGTACACTGCCGGTATACCGTCCGCTGATCGGTTTTGACAAGAAAGAGATAGTTGAAATATCAGAGAAGATCGATACGTACGAGACATCTATCCTGCCCTATGAGGACTGCTGTACGATCTTTGTTGCAAAGCATCCGGTGACGAAACCGAATGTGGAGAGGATCGCAAAATCAGAACTGAATCTGACGGAGAAGATCGACGAGCTGATGAAGACAGCGATCGAGACAACGGAAGTTATTACAGTCGCGTATGGCGATTAGAAACAGTATAAAGCGCGCGGGGATACAGATGAAAGATCCGCCGCGCGCCGGGGCAAAGAAAAAGCTGCCTCATAAAGAGACAGCTTTTTATATGCTTATTACTTATTTGATAATGTAAGCATCCAGAGCTGCAAGGATGTCATCTACATTGCCGTCAGCGTGGATGTTGAGGTCGATCGGTTTAGAAAGATCCAGGCTGAAGATTCCCATGATTGATTTGGCATCTATAACATATCTTCCGGATACTAAATCAAAGTCATTGTCATACTTTGTGATCTCGTTTACAAAAGATTTTACTTTGTCGATTGAGTTTAATGAAATCTGTACGGTTTTCATTTTAAATAATCCCTCCTTGAATCATACAATAAAGTAAGGCTTTCCGCCTCATGTATATTCTACGGGATGCAATGGAAAAAGTCAAGAAACAAGAGGAAAAAAGAGGTAAAATTGTTATGAAAAAAGCGGCGCTGCACAACCTGGGATGTAAAGTAAATGCATATGAGACAGAAGCAATGCAGGAGATGCTGGAAAATGCCGGATATGAGATCGTTCCTTTTAAAGAAGGGGCAGATATCTATATTATCAACACCTGTACCGTGACCAATATTGCGGACCGGAAGTCCCGGCAGATGCTGCACCGGGCAAGAAAAATGAACCCGGATGCCATAGTGGTGGCAGCAGGGTGCTATGTGCAGGCACAGGACGGGAAAGAGGTCGATCCGTGCATTGACATCGTACTCGGAAATAACCATAAAAAAGATCTGATAGAGATACTGGAAAAATATGATTTAAAAAGAACTGCCGGAGCAGCGGAAAAAAGGCAAGATGAGAAAGGGACATGCACTGTGGCAGAGATTGAAGACATCAATAAGACCCGTGAGTATGAATCCCTGCATCTGACAAAGCCCGGTGACCACACACGTGCGTACATCAAAGTACAGGACGGATGCAACCAGTTCTGCACATATTGCATCATTCCCTATGCAAGAGGACGGGTCCGCAGCAGAGAACAGGAGGATGTGGTAAACGAAGTGAAAAGCCTTGCGGCCAACGGATATAAGGAAATCGTGCTGACAGGAATCCATCTGAGCTCTTACGGGATAGATCATGACGGTGATAGACATCTTCTGGATCTGATCCGTGCCGTCCATGAAGTGGACGGGATCAGTCGGATACGCCTTGGTTCGCTGGAACCGGGGATCATTACGGAAGAGTTTGCGGATGCTTTAAGCGGGCTTTCGAAGATATGTCCGCACTTTCACCTATCTCTCCAGAGCGGATGTGATGCTACATTAAAAAGGATGAACAGGAGATATACAAGTGCCGAATATTATGAGAAGTGCTGTATTCTCCGTAAGTATTTTGATAACCCGGCACTGACGACAGATGTGATCGTCGGCTTCCCCGGTGAGACAGAGGCGGAGTTTCAGGAATCTTTTGCCTTTGTCGACAAGGCAGACTTCTATGAGACTCATATCTTTAAGTATTCAAGGCGTGAAGGCACAAAGGCGGCGCGGATGGAGGATCAGATCGATGAAACGGTCAAAGCACGGAGAAGCGCTGCTATGATAGAACTGGGCCTGAAGAAAAAAGAAGCATATGAGAGAAGCTTTATCGGGAAGACCGTGGAAGTGCTTGTGGAAGAGGATGAAGTATATGAGGGGAAAACCGTTCAGGCGGGACATACAAAAGAGTATATAAAAATTGCACTAGAATCGGAGAAAAATCTTAAAAATACTATTGTAAAAGTGCAAATTGAAAATGATTCACAAATTATACGTTGAATTTTGAGAGGGATTATATTAGAATTGTAAATAGGGGTTCTGCGTAATCGAAGACATACAGAAAAGGAGGAAGATACGATGAGTGATCTTAGTAATACACAATTCTTTCAGGTAGAGCCGGGACCGCAGATCTCAGCAAAAGATATTCTTGAGATCGTATTTAAGGCATTGAAAGAAAAAGGATACAATCCGGTCAACCAGATCGTTGGATATATCATGTCAGGTGATCCTACTTATATCACCAGCTACAATGGAGCAAGAAGCCTTGTGATGAAGGTGGAGAGAGACGAGCTGGTCGAAGAACTTTTAAAAGCGTATATTGAGCATAATTCCTGGGAATAATCGGTTATGAGGATTATGGGACTTGATTACGGGACGAAGACCGTCGGAGTTGCGGTCAGCGATCCGCTCGGACTTACGGCCCAGGCTGTTGAGACGATAGGCCGGAAAGAGGAAAACAAGTTAAGACGTACATGTGCGCGTATTGAGGAACTGATCGCTGAGTACGGCGTAGAAAAGATTGTGCTTGGTTTTCCAAAACATATGAACAATGATATCGGGGAGCGCGCGGAAAAGTCGCTGGAATTTAAGGAGATGCTCCATAGAAGGACAGGCCTTGAGATCATTATGTGGGATGAGAGACTCACTACAGTTGAGGCGGAGAGAACTTTGATCGAAAGCGGTGTGAGAAGAGAAAACCGCAAGAAACACATTGATCAGATAGCAGCAGTATTTATCCTGCAGGGGTATCTGGATCACCTTCATATAACGGAGGAACTGATACCGGATGAAGTGAACAGAAAGACCGGCGCAGGAGAATGATGATAAGGGGCAATTTTTATGGAAAAAGTAAGATTTGCTTTTGCAGACGGAAACGGGGAAGACGAGTTTTTTGTGCTTGAAGAGACGATGATCAACGGAAGTCAGTACATACTCGTAACGGATTCCGATGAAGACGATGCAGAGTGCCTTATCCTGAAAGAGACAGGAAGAAAAGGCGAGGGAGACTGCGTCTACGAGATCGTTGAAGACGAGACTGAACTTCTGGCAGTTTCAAAGGTGTTTGAAGAACTGCTGGAGGATGTGAATATAGAAATGTAAGGCATTTTCAGCCTTTACAATAGATCTATTACTGCGGGGAGACGAAAGAACGCGGATGGAACAGCAGAAAAGAACAGAAGAGCTGCTCAAGCAGAGACTAAAAGAAAAGGGCCTGAAAGTTACGCACCAGCGCATCCTGGTCCTCTCGGTACTTGAGCAGAACAGCGGCAGGCATATGACTGCAGAGGATATCTATGAGCTGGTATCTCAGGATTATCCGGAAATCGGGCTGGCTACGGTATACCGTACGCTGCAGCTTTTGTGGGATATGCAGCTTGTGGACAGGATCAATCTGGATGACGGGTGTGTGCGGTACGAGATCGGCCACCTGATAAAAGGTGACATGCAGCACAATCATCATCATCTGATATGCAGGAAATGTAATAAGGTGACCCCTTTTACAGATGATCTCCTGGATGATCTGGAGGATCATATAGAAAAGGTCACCGGATTTCATGTCCTGGATCATGAGTTGAAGTTCTATGGTTTCTGCAGGGAATGCATGGAAAAACAGAATTAACTGTCTTGAGGAAAGCAGCCTGTATATACTGCTGTTCTTTTAGCGCCCGGAAGTAATGTGATACATAAATCATAATGGAGGTGCTTATTTTTTGAAAAAAGAGAAAAAAGGAAAATTGCGTATCATACCGCTGGGAGGCCTTGAACAGATCGGTATGAACATCACTGCCTTTGAGTATGAGGACAGTATTGTTGTGGTGGACTGCGGTCTGGCCTTTCCGGAGGATGACATGCTGGGGATCGATCTCGTGATCCCGGATGTGACATACTTAAAGGATAACGCGTCCAAGGTAAAAGGCTTTGTCATCACCCATGGACACGAGGATCATATCGGTGCTCTGCCATATGTGCTGAAGGAGATCAATCTTCCGATCTATACAACGAAGCTGACAATGGGTATCATCGAGAATAAGTTAAAGGAACACAATCTTCTGCGCAGCACAAGGCGCAAAGTTGTCCAGCACGGACAGTCTATCAATCTGGGCAAGTTCCGGATCGAATTTATCAAGACAAATCACAGCATCCAGGATGCGTCTGCCCTTGCGATCTATTCGCCTGCAGGAGTAGTCGTTCATACAGGAGACTTTAAAGTGGATTACACACCGGTATTCGGTGACGCCATCGATCTGCAGAGATTTGCGGAGATCGGGAAGAAAGGCGTACTTGCACTGATGTCCGACAGTACCAATGCGGAGCGGAAAGGATTCACACAGTCTGAGAGGACCGTGGGCATCACGTTCGACCACATTTTTGCCGAGCATCAGAATACAAGGCTGATCATCGCAACGTTCGCATCCAATGTGGACCGTGTGCAGCAGATCATCAACTCGGCATATAAATATCACAGAAAAGTCGTAGTAGAGGGGCGGAGTATGGTCAACATCATCTCCACAGCGTCAGAGCTGGGCTACTTGAATGTGCCGGAAAATACGCTGATCGAGATCGATGAGATGAAGAATTATCCGCCGGAGAAAATGGTACTGATCACTACAGGAAGCCAGGGAGAGTCCATGGCAGCTCTCTCAAGGATGGCAGCGGACGTCCACAGGAAAGTGACGATCCAGCCGAACGATACGATCATCTTCAGTTCCAACCCGATCCCGGGAAATGAAAAGTCCGTATCCCGCGTGATCAATGAACTGTCCGCAAAAGGCGCGGAAGTGATCTTCCAGGATACGCATGTTTCAGGACATGCCTGTCAGGAGGAGCTGAAACTGATCTATTCTCTTGTAAAACCGAAGTATGCGATCCCGGTGCATGGTGAATATCGTCATTTGAAAGCAAATGCCGAGGTTGCCAAATCTCTTGGGATTCCGAAGCAGAATGTGTTCATTATCCAGTCAGGGGATGTTCTCGAACTGGATGACGAGTCTGCAAAAGTCGTGGACAAGGTGCATACAGGCGCCGTGCTCGTGGACGGCCTGGGAGTCGGCGATGTAGGAAATATCGTGCTCAGAGACCGTCAGCATCTGGCGGAGGACGGTATCATCATCGTAGTTCTTACACTGGAGCGCCGGACAAACCGTCTGCTTGCAGGACCGGATATCGTATCCCGTGGTTTTGTATATGTCAGAGAATCAGAACAGCTTATGGAAGATGCAAGAAAAGCAGTAGCGGATGCACTTGATAAATGCCTGAGCGGGCGTCATACAGACTGGAATAAGATCAAGCTTACGATCCGTGATGCAATGAATGACTATATCTGGAAGAAGACAAAGAGAAGGCCTATGGTCATTCCGATCATCATGGATGTAGATGTTTAGAGACGGATTATATTGAAAAATAAGGAAACAGATCAGATGCACAGGGGATGTTCTTCTGTGCATCTGTGTCGGATGAGGGTGTGATCATATGATAGTAGATGAGCGTATCATCACTTTTATCAACTCACTGGACACAAAGAACAGTGAGATACTTGAGCAGATAGAAACAGAAGCGAGGACAGCTGATGTGCCGATCATAAGAAGAGAGATGCAGAGTCTCCTCAAGGTCCTTCTGTTGCTGAAAAAGCCTGCACGTGTGCTGGAAGTGGGGGCTGCGGTAGGTTTCTCCGCACTGCTGATGAGTGAATATATACCCGAAGAAAGCCGGATCACAACTATCGAAAACTATGAAAAGAGAATACCCGTTGCCCGTGAGAATTTCCGCCGGGCGGGAAAGGAAGATCAGATCACTCTGATCGAGGGGGATGCAGCCGAAGTCCTGAAGACGCTGGATGGTCCTTATGACTTTATCTTTATGGATGCGGCCAAAGGACAGTATATCCATTATCTCCCGGATATCCTGCGGCTTCTGCCGCCGGGCGGCTGTCTTGTCTCCGACAATGTAATGCAGGACGGAGATGTGATCGAATCAAGGTTTGCGGTCGAGCGGAGAAACCGGACGATCCATGCCCGTATGCGGGAATATCTCTATGAACTGAAACACAATGATGCCCTCACAACGTCGATCATCCCTCTGGGAGACGGTGTCGCTGTGAGCATAAAACAGGAAAGGATATAAAAAATGAGCAGACATCCTGAATTACTGATTCCGGCCAGCAGTCTGGAAGTGTTGAAAACAGCCGTGATCTTCGGCGCTGACGCAGTGTATATCGGCGGCGAGGCTTTCGGCCTGCGCGCCAAAGCAAAGAATTTCTCCATGGAAGATATGAAAGAGGGGATCGGATTTGCCCATGAGCGCGGTGTGAAAGTTTATGTGACGGCAAATATCCTTGCCCACAACGACGATCTGCCTGGAGTGCGGGAGTATTTTAAAGAGTTAAAAGAGATAAAACCGGATGCGCTCATCATAGCAGATCCCGGTGTGTTTGATATCGCGAAAGAAATCTGCCCGGAAATTGAGCGGCACATCAGCACACAGGCTAATAATACCAATTATGGGACTTATAACTTCTGGTACCGTCAGGGAGCGAGCCGTGTGGTATCGGCAAGAGAGCTGTCCATGAAGGAATTAAAAGAACTGCGTGCCAACATCCCGGAAGATCTGGAGATCGAGACATTTGTCCATGGGGCAATGTGTATTTCCTATTCCGGCAGATGTCTTTTGAGCAATTATTTTACGGGGCGGGATGCGAACAGAGGCGCCTGCACGCATCCGTGCCGCTGGAAATATGCGGTTGTAGAAGAGACAAGACCGGGAGAGTACATGCCGGTGTATGAGAACGAACGCGGCACATATATCTTTAACTCAAAAGACCTGTGTATGATCGAATATATCCCGGAACTGATCGATGCAGGAATCGACAGCTTTAAGATCGAGGGGAGGATGAAGACCGCCCTTTATGTGGCTACGGTGGCCCGGACCTACCGGAAAGCGATCGACGACTATCAGAAAGATCCGGAACTGTACCGCAAGAATATGCCGTGGTATCTGGACCAGATCTCTAACTGTACCTACCGCCAGTTCACCACAGGATTTTTCTTCGGAAAACCGGATGAGAATACGCAGATCTACGACAGCAACACCTATAATAAAGAGTATACTTATCTCGGCATCGTGGGCGGGATAAAAGACGGTCTGTGCAGGATCGGGCAGAGAAATAAATTCTCTGTAGGCGAGACGATCGAGATCATGAAGCCTGACGGCCGTAATGTGGAAGTGACCGTAAAGAGAATCCTCAATGAAGACGGCGAGGAGCAGGAGAGCGCACCGCATTCCAAACAGGTGCTGTGGGTGGAACTGAGCGTGGTGCCGGAAGAGTACGATATACTGCGCAGAAAAGAGTGAGAAATTCCGTATTTATCGGACTGAATGCCAAGGATATAAGGTCCGCAAACAGACGGAGATAAGGCACGGAAATACTTTTTCGAGATGACCGGCATGTGCT
>DYCJ01000160.1:0-3792 GCA_019418195.1 Clostridiales bacterium
TGCATAGACCATACCCTCCATCTCCACATCATCCGGATACTCTCCGTATCCAAGCACTTTTTCACGCACGTCGAGGCGGAACGCATGCTGCCCTACGCCGTAGATGTCGCCTTTTTCCAGATTTGTCTCGATCTGTGCATCTCCCCGCAGGATCGCAGCGGTAAGCTGGATGCCCTCGATGATCTTTTTATATCCGGTGCAGCGGCATATATTTCCCTTTAATGCGACTTTGATTTCTTCCTCTGTCGGATCGGGAACTCTGTCGATGAGCGCTTTCCCCGCCATGACCATACCGGGAATGCAGAATCCGCACTGGACTGAGCCTTTCGAGCCGAATGCATAGACAAATGCTTCTTTCTCCTCATCGCTGAGTCCTTCTGTGGTTATAATGTTCTTTCCCACGGCGCGCTTTGTCGTCAGGACGCAGGATTTCACCGCCCTGCCGTCCACAATGATAGTACACGTCCCGCAGGCTCCCTCGCTGCATCCGTCTTTCACCGAATGGAGATGCAGGTCATCCCTCAGATATCTCAGGAGAGGTTTATCCTGATCCGTACTTCTTTCAATACCGTTTACTGTAAAAGTGTAAGTCTCTTTCATGATCACACCTTCGCTTCCCGGACCGTAAAGATCCCGTTATAGTCTCTGATCGCACCGCGCGGACATTTCACGGCGCACATGCCGCAGGCAATACATTTATCCTCATCGATCACAGCATGATTATTCTCAATGCTGATCGCGCCCATCGGGCAGTTCCTGACACAGATCCCGCAGGCGATACAGCCGGTATCGCAGTTCTTTCTCGTCTGTGCCCCTGCGTCCTCACTGACACACGCCGGATAAATGTTATATTCTTCTGTGGTGATCCGGATCAGACCGCGGGGACAGGCTTTCGCACATAGTCCGCACCCCACGCATTTCTCCGGATCCACTTCGGCAGCGCCTCTGTCATTGATGTGGATTGCCTCAAGCCGGCATGCTTCCACACAACTTCCGCCGCCCAAGCACCCCCACTCGCACGATGTCGTAATCAGCTCTGTCTCGATCATCTGCTGACAGTTCGTGCCGGCCTGACTTTGGTTCTTCTCCTTTTCCTGCTTTCCGTCTGTCACAGCGCCCGCTGTATCTGCGGTCTGCGACGCCGTCTGTCTGACGCATCCGCCCAGGCACTGTACGACCGCCACATTCTTTTTCCGTACCCTCGCCATACGACTCATCTCCTCTCCTCTTATACCAGATCTTCCCGTCTGTCGATATCCTTCAATTCTTCGGGATCCGCCTGGATGATCCTTACCTTCTCTCTGTACTTTCTCATGATCTGCCTTCCTCCCTCATCGCCGTCAAGGGCAAGCAGTTCCTGGAAAAATGTCCGGTCCCAGCATACGGGATTACCGGTCCGCTCTCCGCTCCCCGCACATACGATGCTCCCCGGGTGCCGGGATGCCGTGCGGAAGATCTGCTGCATAGTCGATGTATCAAGCCCCGGCTGATCACAGACAGAGAAGAGAACGCCTTTTAATCCAGGTCTGTCCTCTAACGCCTTCTTAAGGCCGAGCGTAAGGGAAAGTGCTATGCCCCGTTCCGGCTCTTTGTTCCACACCGTCGTGATGCCTGTCCGTTCTGCTTCCCGGGCGATTTCCTCTGATCCGGTGACAATATATGCCGGAAACGCACCGAATGCCCGGGCTCTCTCCAGTGTATGCTCGTAAAGCGGCTTATTCCTGACAAGTGCATTCAGCTTATTCCCGCCGAACCTGGTTCCTGCTCCCGCGGCAAGGATGACAATGGCAAAATCATCTTTCATCCGCTCAAATCCCGTGACTGCCTCAAGCACGCCGCCACCGATGGCTCTCGCCTTATCGGAGATCGTATAGCAGTGAGAGAGCTCCGCCCTCGCATCGATATCCCCGATCTTAAGGTTCTTACTCACCTGCACACCGGACTGGAGCATCCCGCGCACGATACCTGTCATCTGCGCGTATACCGGTACTCCCCCTGTCACGGCGACAACCGAGCCTTTCTCCACATAATCGCCGATCTTTGCCTTCGGCTCCAGTATACCGTCCGCTTCTGCGCGTATCAGGCGCTCGATCGTATAGCCCGCCACATTTCCCGGGACTCCGGTGTTCGGGATAGCTTCTCCCCGCCAGATAATGTTCCCCAGGGTGTGGCCGCGCTTTGTCTCCACCACACAGTTGCAGTCCGCTCCCGCTGTAAATCCCGGGCCCACGCCAATGACAAACGGAGCGTCCGTGATCTTCGTCCCGAGATTTTTCTTTGCAAGGATCGCGTCCACGATCACATCCGGCCGGAACCATTCACGGCAGGCGGCTTTTTCATCCACCATGACCGCAATATCACCGTCCGCCATGACTTGCTCTGCCCCTGCCTGATCTTTCACAAGGACACCTTTCATCTCCTCCACCTGTGCGCCCCCCTCATATACTGCTCTCGAGAGCGCTACCGTACGCCGTACAGTGAGCGGCACTTCAATCTCAGTCATAAGGATCTGATGCCCCGCACCGTAGAGTCTGGAGGCGATTCCTGTCGCCAGATCTCCGGCTCCTCTGATCAATATTTTCATTCGTCTGTATCTGCCTTTCTGCTGCACCGGTTCAGTCCTGCACGACCAAACCTGTGTTACTGTTACATGTTCCCGCCCTCTATACTCCGGACTCCTGTCCGGTCACGATCACCTGCCGGATCTCTCTTTCCCTAAGCTCCCGGCATATCTCAAGGGCGGTATCTTTTCGTCTTTTATCGTCTGCTTTATTCAAAACGACTGTGTATACAGCAGAATCCGGACAACCTTTTCTCCCCGCAGATCTCGATGCAGCGAGCAGAGCGATATCCTCTGCCGTAACACATTCGGTTCTTTTCTTATTCAGTAGTTTCTCCGCCAGTTCCGGGTGGAATACAGTTTCCTCTATCCTTTTCCCGACACTGTCCAGACCATACACGGACAGGACATGCGTCGTCTCCGGCAGGATGACCGGTTCATGGTCAGCAGGTACCTTAAGCGGAAGCCTTTTTGCCCCGTCCGCCTCTATGAGCAGGGGAACTTCCCACCCCAGGAGGTTCTCTAGCTCATGACCGGCAAGCCTCGTAAGTTTCCCGCCGGGCGCAGGCGCTCCCACCCACACCTGACCTGCCTTCTGTAATTGTTCTCTTATCTTCTCTTCCGAGAATACGGACAGGAACCACTCTCTGTCCTCTTTCATGATATGTGTCGTGGTCGTCACGATCACAGGGCTGCCAGCGCGGACATACTCATCAGCTAACCGGTGCAGGGTTGTAGTCTTCCCCCCTGCTCCGACCGCCGATACGACCGGGCGCTGTCCCCGGAGCCCTTCGTTCTCCAGTTTCAGCGCCTGTCTTAAGGAGTCTGCCTCACACAGCCTGTCCTCATTGTAAATATAAATCATCTCAGTTGATACCTGAATTGTGTTATTTATTTTTTCTCACTCTGCTCCGTGGCGGACATACACACCGCCTTTTTCCTCAAGGACCCTGCCGTTCTCTGCCGCCAGTCTGCCTCTTAAATAGACCTGTTCCGCCCGTCCGCGGATCTTTGTTCCTTCCATAGGGCAGTAATCACATGCGGACTGTTGGTCCTCTGCTGTCATCGTCCACTCGGTATCCGGATTCCAGACAACGATGTCCGCGTCACTTCCGGGGATGAGAGCCCCTTTCCACGGATACAGCTTGTAAAGTTTCGCCGGGTTTTCCGACAGATAGATACACATCTGCTCTGCCGTGATCTTGTTTTCATTTACACCGAACTGCCAGATC
>DYCJ01000160.1:3802-5850 GCA_019418195.1 Clostridiales bacterium
CGCCCTTCTTTCAATGCCTGCCAGAGCACTTCCTGATTTTTCTTCTTGCGGAGCGGCGGAGCGATCATGTAATGTCTCGCCTCTTCTGCAGGAAGGGAGTATTTGCTCTCGTCCATCACAAGGTACTGCGGGCACGTCTCGATATAGACCGTCTGCCCTGCCTCTCTGGCCCGCAGGATCTCGCGGTATCCCGCCGCAGTACTCAGATGTACGACGATGACCGGCGTATCCACGCATTTGGCGATCTTGAGAAGCCTTGATACAGCTTCAGCCTCGGCTTCTTTCGGGCGTGTCCACGGATAATCCGATACGTCCATTCTGCCGCCTTTTGTCTTCTGGACTTCTTTCAGCCTTGCCTGGATGATGCCGTTATTCTCACAGTGCACTCCGGCAATCCCGCCCAGTTCTTTCAGACGGGAGAGAATCTCGTACATTGTCTCGTCGTCCACCATCGTATCATAGGTCATATACAGTTTGAAAGAGCATGTTTCTTTCTGCACGATCTCTTCTAATTCCCGGCTGATATCTTCGTTCCAGTCTGTCAGCGCCAGATGAAACGCATAATCACAGGAGGACTGTCCGTCCGCCTTCTTATGCCAGTTGTTGAGTGCTTCCCTCAGGCTCTCACCCGGATACTGGGTGGCGTAATCCACGATGCAGGTCGTTCCTCCTGCAAGTTCTGCCTTTGTTCCGGTCTCAAACTTATCCGCCGTGATCGTATTGCTCACTTCAAGCGCCATGTGGGTGTGTGCATCGATGAATCCGGGGAAGAGGAGCTTCCCGCGGACATCGACGATCTGAGCGTCTCTGAACTCCAGATCTTCACCAACCGCAAGGATCTTCTCTCCTTTTACCAATATGTCCAGTTTCTTCATGCCGTCGCCGCTGACGATCGTACCGCCTTTAAATAAAAGTTTCATGCCAACTCCCTCTTTCTGTTATCTCAAAAGATATGCATACTCCTTGCAGACCGTCTCCATCAGTTTCTGAAGTCCGTCCGGTATCCTTGTCTCCTCTCCTTTTGTCCAGGTATATGTCTCACCGAAGAAGCGTACCCTGCATTTCACCTGATCTTTGTCGAGCACCGTAAATCCCTGGTTCCTGCTGTCTTCCATATCTTTCTCATCTGCGAACAGTGTGAATTTATCAAGGTACGGAGCACTGTCATACGGACAGAAGCTCTTACAGTTGCCGCACTCGTTACACATGTAGTCCACATGGATGATCTGATGTTTCTCCATGCCCGGCACGCGTATGGAGATATTTGCCCGGTTCGGACATACCTCAACGCAGTTCTCGCAGATGCCTGAGCACCCGAGACATCTTCCGCTCTCCCCGCCGTCTTCTTTCTTATCGACAAGACTGCCTTTTCTGCTATAAATTGTCTCCGCGTCTGTCTCCGGCTCAAAATCTCTGACCAGAGTCTCACCGAGGATTGCCTGTGCGGCTCTCAATGCATCGCTGATCCCCTCCACTACAGTGGCCGGTCCGCCCAGTCCGTCTCCTGCAAGATAGACGCCTGCACGGCTCGTCTCACATGTCTCCTCATTGACGATGGCACGTCCTCTCTCATTTACATTGATGCCACATGACTCATAGAATGCTGTCGGCACTCTCTCGCCTACCGCTGCGATAACTGTATCTGCCGGAATCTCTTTCTCCTCGCCGGTCTCCACCACGCCTCTTCTTCCGGAAGCGTTGTAGTCTCCCAGTTTCATCACTTTACAGAGGAGTCTGCCGTCTTCCAGTTTCACTGGGGAAAGCAGTTCCATGAACTCTACGCCGTCGTCCACTGCCATGACAAGTTCTTCCTCGTCTGCAGGCATATAGCGCTTCGTCCTTCTGTATACAAGGTACGCGTGCTCCACGCCTTTCGTGCGCTTCACAGCTCTCGCCGTATCCATCGCCGTGTTTCCGCCGCCGATGATGACGACATTCTTACCGATATCAAGATCTCCGTCCTTCGCCTTGAAGTCTGCAAGGAACTCAAGCGCATTGACCGGCTCGCCTTTTTCCAGTTTCAGGACACCCGGCCCGGAAGCGCCGAC
>DYCJ01000161.1 GCA_019418195.1 Clostridiales bacterium
GTCTCAGAGGCAATCCGCCGCATAAGAACGGACTGATCGGGAAGATCCGGTATCTGGGCTATCAGGTCAGGATGATCATTCAGTCATTTTATCCGCTGATGCTCAATACGGCAAAGCGGTCCAGAACGACAGTTGAAGCGCTGGAACTCAGGGGATACCGCTATTCTATACAGAACCCTGAGGTAAAGAAGATGAAGCTGTCCATGCTGAAAGTGACCCGGGCGGATATTATCTTCGTCTGTATCTCGCTGGTGTGGGTATGCATATGTGCCGGACTGTCTGTCGTATCATAAATAGAAATCAGGAAGGATGAGAAAAAACATGAAAATTGATTTTCACACACACGGGAAACTGGCAAAGAAGCTTCCCTTTTCAAAAGAATATACGGACTGGCTTTTCCGGGAGGCACAGAAATCCGGGCTGGATGCCCTCTGTCTCACAGAACATTTCAATACTCTGGGGTTTCAGGAGGTATACCGGTATATATCCGGCCGGTGTACACGAGAAGGCGATTCTCTTGTGACAGGGAGCGGATTCCGCATTTTTCCGGGGATGGAGACAGATATAGCAGAAGGCGGCCATACGCTGATCATCGGTCCCATGGAGTGCATCCTGGAGATGAACCGGCGTCTGGAACCGAATAAAGAGAAAGGAAAGTTCCTGACTTTTGAGAAGCTGGCGCAGATGGTGGAGGAGTACCCGGTCATATTCGGTGCGGGACATCCGTACAGAGAAGGCGGACATATACCGGAACTTCCCCGGGAAATGCTTGAGAAATTCTTCTTCCTCGATGTAAACGGCAAAGACCTTGCCAGAGACTGCGACGGCACATGGGAGAAGATGAGGGCGCTCTCCCGTAAGCTTGACCGCCCGCTGGTGGCAGGAAGTGACACCCATCAGTCCTTCCAGTACGGCTGTGTCTGGAATGAATTCAGACAGACGGTGGATACGGTGCAGGATCTGGCGGCAGAGATCATAAAAGGCACATACGAGATCCGGATGTCTGATTCACTTGCTTTTAAAGTAGAGTCGGCGGGAATCTTAAAGCGGGCGTTAAAAGAAATCGATGCGCTGGGCGGAGATTATGTGTCTGTACTTCTGAAAGGGGCAGAGATATAGAACGGAGATCCTATCTCGGGATCTCCGTTTTATAATGTTCTTTTAATTGATACAGGCAGTCCAGCTGTTCAGAAGATGTCTCTCCCAGTTTTGCCCCCAGCATTACTACAAGAGCATCGAGCAGAGCGGCGGGAGCTGCCATGGAATGATACTCCGACGGCTCGCCCCGGAAGACGAACAGCGGGATGACGGACTCCTGCTCCAGTGAATGATATAGCCGGCTTGTGAAAAAGATACATTGATAACCGGTCCGTTTTTGGTAATCCAAAAGTACGGCAGCCTCTTTCGGTGTTTTCTGGAAACCGAACAGGACTACCAAATCTTTATCTGTAAAGAAATTCATATATTCAAAAAGCTCCGAACTGCCGGCAGGGAGAAGAGTCACTCTCCTGCCGAAGCGGTTCAGGCGGAACCTGAGCAGCTCCGCCATGGAAACAGAGGCCCCTTTGGCATAAATATATATATTTTCAGCTTTAAGGAGTGCATCGGCTGCTTTATGCAGGCTTTCCAGGTCAAGAAATTCCAGAGTTTTTTCAATACAGTGCTGCTGGCGCCTGAGAAATCCGTCCGGTGTGGAGGCGGATTCACTTCCCAGTGTGAAACTGAGCTTTCCGGCAGGCGGGTTCTCTTCTGACAGGTGCCGGAGTACAGTACTTTTGAGTTCTTTGAAGTCATTATATCCGCAGTGCCTTGCAAAACGGGAGACTGTTGGCTCGGATGTGCCGATGCGCCGGGCGATGTCTCCAATACTCATGCGGATAAATTCCTGCGGGCTGGCAATTATGTATTCGATAAGCTTTTTCTCTGTCTTCGTAAAATGTATGTCGGATTTTACAAAATAGATATCTGTCATGTACAGGCCTCTTTCATGAGTTCTTCTTTTGGTATCATATCATAAAAATGAGAAGAAAGCGTAAAGAGATGATATAAAGTGTGTAAAACATTCGACAAACACGGATATATTCGCTATAATAACAGCATTGAGGGTTAGGGGCGGGACCGGATCTTGGACGGAAGAAAGGAGAGACATAAATGCTTCAGATCAGAGATATCTGTAAAGAGTACCGCACCGGCAGTCTGGTCCAGAAAGCACTGGAAAAAGTAAGTTTAAATCTGAGGGATAACGAATTTGTTGCGATTCTCGGCCCCAGCGGATCCGGGAAGACAACACTTCTTAATATCATTGGAGGGCTGGACCGATACGATACGGGAGACCTTGTCATCAACGGAATTTCTACAAAAAAATATAAGGACAGAGACTGGGATTCATATCGAAATCACACGATCGGGTTTGTGTTTCAAAGTTACAACCTGATCCCCCATCAGACGATACTTGCCAATGTAGAGCTTGCGCTTACTATCTCGGGAGTGGGGAAGGCGGAGCGCAGACAGAAAGCAAGGGCAGCTTTGGAACAGGTAGGACTCGGGGAACAGATACACAAGAAGCCGAACCAGCTTTCAGGCGGACAGATGCAGAGAGTGGCCATTGCACGTGCCCTTGTCAATAATCCGGATATCCTGCTGGCGGATGAGCCTACAGGAGCACTGGACAGTGAAACAAGTATCCAGGTGATGGAACTGTTAAAAGAGGTGGCCAGAGACCGCCTTGTTGTAATGGTGACGCACAATCCGGAATTGGCGTATGAATATGCAAACCGTATTGTCAACCTGAAGGACGGGAAGATCATATCAGACAGCAATGAATATATCATTGCAGAGGAAGAAATGCAGGAGCCGGAACACAGGAACATGGGCAGAGCATCCATGTCTTTCCTGACGGCTCTGTCTTTGAGTTTTAACAATCTCAGGACAAAGAAGGCGAGGACTCTCCTGACATCATTTGCAGGTTCCATAGGCATTATCGGTATCGCACTGATCCTGTCGCTGTCTACCGGTGTCAATGCCTATATCCAGCAGGTGGAGGAAGAGACTCTCTCCGAATATCCTCTCCAGATCCAGAGTACGGGATTTGATTTTACATCTATAATGGTGAGCGATGCAGGAGACGGAACGCAGGACAGTGAGGAAGAGCAGGGGGATGTCCATGTAGTGGAGATGGTGACGGATATGTTTTCCACAATGGACTCCAATGACCTGAGATCACTTAAGACATTTCTGGACAGCGGGGACAGCGGGATTGAAAAGTATACCAATGCAGTAGAGTATTCTTATAACACGGAACCGCTGATCTATAAGGAAAACGGCGAAGAAATCCGCCAGGTACACCCGGACCGCTCATTTGACTCCATGGGACCTGGAAGTTCGTCAAACACCAACAGTATGATGTCCTCCATGATGAGTACAAACGTATTTTATGAGATGCCGGAGAATGAGCAGCTCTATGAAGGACAGTATGATATAAAGGCCGGACGCTGGCCCGAGAATTATAACGAATGTGTCCTGGTGCTGACTACGGGCGGAGGGATCAGTGATTTTATGCTCTATACTCTCGGACTGCGGGATCCGCTCGAACTTGACGAGATGGTGGAGCAGTTTATAAATGAAGAAAATATCACTGTCCCGGAGGATATGGGAACCTATACGTATGATGATATCGTAGGGACTGTATTCCGTCTGGTAAATCGTGCGGACTGCTATCAGTATGACAGCCAGTATAAGGTATGGACAGACAAATCCGGCGATAAAGCATACATGCAGAATCTTGTGGAAAACGGGGAAAAGCTGACGATTGTCGGAGTTGTACAGCCTTCGGAGGATGCCAGTGCGTCCGCGCTGAGCCCGGGGATCAACTATCCGGCGTCACTGACGGAGCATGTGGCCGAATATGCGGCGGCCTCGGAGATCGTAAAAGAACAATTGGCTGAACCTTCCGTCAATGTATTCACAGGAGAGAAATTCGGAGAGGAAAGTTCAGAGGACGGATTTGACACAGAGTCTCTCTTTACTGTGGATGAAGAAAAGCTTCAGGAAGCATTTGGTTTCGATGAGAGTGCCTTTTCCAATCTCGGGGATTCGCTCGACTTTTCAGGATTGTTTGCGGATGCCGGCGGCTCGATCGATCTGTCCGGCATGACAGACCTCGGAAATATCCGGGTGGATCTGCCGGATCTGCCGTCCATGAGTATAGCGGAACTTCTGGGAAGTCTGGATCTGGACGTTTCTTCCGAGGGGTTCTCGGAAATGGCAGTGAGTCTGATGGAGGGATATCAGCAGTATGCGCAGGAACATCCGGAGGCGGATTACTCCGGGCTTGCCGGGGCATTTCAGGAGTATCTGGGTTCAGATGCGGCGCAGGAGACCCTGAAAGACAATATTGCTGATATCATTCAGTCCGGAGAGGGGATCACCGTGACAGCGGATCAGCTCAGGGAGATGTTAAATGCCCTTATGTCCGGATTTCAGGATTTTGCGGCTGAGAACGGATATACAGATCCGGAGAAATTTGACGAGTATCTGCAGGAGTATCTCAGAACAGAAGATGCGCAGGAAATCCTGAATGCTTATGCTGATAAGATATTTAACGGTGTGATCGAAAATGTGGATATCTCTTCTGAACAGATCAGCAGACTTGCAGGTGAGCTCGCAGCGGGGTATCAGCAGTATGCCCGGGAAAACGGAGCACCGGATCCGAGCCGTATGGGAGAGCATTTTATCGCGTATCTGGGTACGGCAGACGGACAGAAGAGACTGACAGACGGTCTTGCCGGAGCTGTGGATATGGCAGGGTTGGAAGAGCAGATTTCCGCTGGGGTTGAAAGCTACATGAGAACTGCCATGGGCTCTTATGGAAGTGCTATTGGAGATGCAGTGGAAAGCCAGATATCATCCGCTATGCAGCAGATCATGAACCAGCTCGCCGGGGGCATGAGCGAAGCCATGGGGCAGGCCATGACACAGGTGGGAAGCAGTCTTGAAAATGCCATGCATATTGACGGAGATGCATTTGCAGACGCATTTCAGATGAATATGACAGGAGAAGAGCTGGCAGAACTGATGATGTCGATGAATTCCGGGCAGAGTGCATCGCTTGAAAACAATCTGAGAACACTGGGATATGTAGATTTTGCCGAGCCGGCAGGAATCAATATCTATCCGAAAGATTTCGAGAGCAAGGAAGAAGTAGTCAGGATACTTGATGATTACAATGCACGTATGGAGACAGAAGGAAATGACGAACAGGTGATCACTTATACGGATGTAGTGGGAACGCTGATGTCTTCCGTGACAGATATTATTGATATCATCAGTTATGTACTGATCGCATTCGTAGCGATCTCCTTGATCGTCTCTTCGATCATGATCGGAGTGATCACATATATCAGTGTGCTGGAACGCAAAAAAGAAATCGGTATTCTGCGTGCGATCGGGGCATCTAAAGGAAATATATCCCAGGTATTCAACGCAGAGACGTTCATCATAGGATTATGCGCCGGACTGCTGGGGATCGGGATATCGCTTCTGCTCCTTATTCCGGGCAATGCGCTTATCCACTTCCTGGCGGGGACTGATGAAGTGAGCGCGGTGCTTCCCGCTGCACCTGCCCTCGTGCTGATCGTTTTGAGTGTGATCCTGACGCTGATCGGAGGTCTGATCCCGTCAAGGAAAGCGGCAAAGAGTGATCCGGTGACAGCACTGAGGACAGAATAAAAGCTGCATGAAAAAGCGGCAGAAAATGTTGTACAGAAGGAATGAAAGACATGGCAAGGAGAAGGACCATGAGCCAGAATATTATTG
>DYCJ01000162.1 GCA_019418195.1 Clostridiales bacterium
TTGATCCTGAAAATTTTACTTTTTGGAAACTTTTTTATGCAATTTCCCTATTATCTTCTGATACATTTTGTTAAAAATATATAATTTTAAATATTTTGTCCATTCCCGATACAATATTGTGATATACTCTTTGTTCAGACAGGCGCAGTACGCCAATTAAGTGTGAGGTGAAAGAAAATGGAAAATTATATTCTTGAAACATGTGTAGATTGTGTAGAATCGGCTCTTGCCGCGCAGGAAGGCGGCGCCAGCCGTGTCGAGCTGTGCAGCGATCTCGTGATCGGAGGCGTATCTCCGTCGCTTCCGCTGTTCCGCCAGATCAGAAAATATACGGACCTGAAAGTCAGGGTACTCCTTCGTCCCCGCTATGGTGACTACTGCTTTAGTGCTTATGAATGTGATGAATTGAACGAAGAGATAGAGATGTTCCGGGAAGCCGGCGCCGATGGAGTCGTTGTGGGTATCCTGAATCCTGACGGCACGCTGGATACAGAGCAGCTCGCCCGTTTCAAGCAGACCGCCGGTACAATGGAGATCGCACTTCACCGTGCATTCGATGTGTGCCTTGATCCGATGAAAGCAATGGAACAGGTAATTGAACTCGGATACGATACGATCCTCACAAGCGGTCAGGAACCGACTGCCTGGGAAGGCCGGGACATGCTGAAAAAACTGCATGAAGAAAGCCGGGGCAGGATCGAGATCCTTGCCGCCGGCGGCATCGGCCGTAATGTGATAGAGAAACTCGTGCCGTACACGGGGATTTCCTCATACCATATGTCAGGAAAGATCGAAGCAGACAGCGCCATGACATTCCGCATGCCGGGAGCAAGTTTCGGGCTCCCCGAGCGTGATGAGTATAAGCTGCTGAGGACAGACAGCCGGAATGTAAAAGAAGCAGTTGAATATCTTGGCAGGACATTTCAATAGTCCTGCACTCTGATTACAGCAGCTTCTTATACTCCGAGATGATCATTTCCATGACCAGACGCTCCATGAGCATCTGACTGTGTACATTGGTGGAAAAGGAATAGAGGATCGGATATTTCACGATCGGATCCATCGCTGCATCCTCATTGGAGGTGATAAGCGCAATCTCTCCTTTCGTCCGTTTCAGGTAACTTTTGAAATACCCGATCTTCCTCATTCCGTCTCCGTACAGGTACTGCCCGGAATTGGAAAAAATGATCACAAGCGTATCTTCATCCATGTTTCTCATGTATTCTTCCTGCTCCAGGTCATACGTGTATGTCCGGATATATTTTCCCTCTTCTGCCATGCGGTACATAAAATCAACGGCCGCAGTCTGTGAATAAACGCTGCCGAAGGTCGCCACTTCTTCATGTTCGTACAGGGCTTTTGCAAGACGCCGGATCATATTCTGATCTGTCTTTTCCGTAAAACAGTCAAGATCCTGATGGAGGATCTTCAGGTAAGGTTCCCATCCTTCTTTTGCGATATAGCGCCCCATGGGAAGTTTGTCTTCATACCCGTAGTAGCCGGATCTGTATTTCTCATTCTTTACCAGATCGCGGAATTCCTTGTAGTCGTTAAAGCCGATCTTTTTTACAAACTTCGAAAGTTTTGACTTGGATATGTTACATAATTCCGCAACACTGTCTATAGGCAGCTTATCAATCTCATTGATATTTGCCAGAAGAGTCTCCGCGATATAGGAATCCGTTGAATCTCTTCGGGAGTTATTCCTGAGATTGATCAGCCGGTACGCCACAATAAACATAGTATCTCACCTTTTCTCTGAAAATCACTGTCAACAAGTTGTGCTCTATAATAATATCCTGATGCCTGATTGTCAAACAAAAGATGAAACCGGAATCTACCCGCTGTTCCGCCGGAATGCTTACCGGTATCCCGTCTTATTCAGGATCTGATCCACCGTATCAGCCAGATCTGTGCTGAATTTTTCTGTCACATACGGAGCCTCGTCTCCGCAGATACAGCGGCCGAACTGTTCAACTTCCAGACAGTAATTGTTCGGCACTTCCACGCTCCTCAGTTCATCTCTGCCGTCATATGTCCGGATCCTGTACGACAATGTCCCCGGTGCATTGAATCCGAAATCCACAGATACTAAAGAGCCTTTCGAGCCATGGATCTGAAAACGGTCAAGAGAACAGTTCTTCTCTGTTTCGAGGACCATTCCGCAGTCTATGTGCGCTTTCATGCCGCTTTCATATTCAAATACAGCAGTAGTAAAGGTGTCGATCTTCTCTTCCGAGAAGCTGCTCACCGCATCGATTCTTCCCGGTTCTTTTCCCGTCATCCGTTGTACAAAGCTCGCCGCATAAACGCCCAGATCATACATACACCCGCCGAGCGTTTCTTTCCTCATTCGAATGTTGCTGTGGTCATAATCTGAAGTGATCAATGCAGCCTCAATATATCTGAGTTCACCGATCTCACCGGAATCAATCACTTCTTTTATCTCTTTAATGTAAGGGCTGTGCTGATAGGCAAAAGCCTCCATAAGAAACACATTATTTTCCTTTGCAACCTGAAACATTTCTTTTGCTTCCTCTGCACTTGGCGCCAGAGGCTTCTCGCAGAGGACATGTTTTCCATGATGAAGCGCCCGGATCGTCCACTCATAGTGCATTGTATTCGGAAGAGGAATATAAACAGCCTCCACTTCGGGATCATTGAGTAATTCTTCGTAATTACCATATGCTCTTTTAAATCCATATCGTTTCTGAAATTCTTTCGCTTTTTCCACACTGCGCCCTGCTATGGCAGTCAGTTCACAGTTCTCTGCAAGCTCCATTCCTCTTGCCGTGTCGCGTTCAAAAATGTAGGCAGTCCCCATAACGCCCCATTTTATTTTCCGCATCGTTCACACCTCACTTTTCTGACAATATTATCGATTTATCGCTTCAAAGTACACTTTGCGCAATCATTATAATTAATTCATTCTACCACATTTTACCTGAAAACAAAGAGAAGCTCCGCATAGGGGGCTTCTCTGCCGAATAATCCAGTCTTCTCTGTATATAAATTATTCGATTACTTTGATCCATCCTTCCGGAGCCTCGATGTGTCCCATCTGGATACCCGTCAATGTATCGTAAAGTTTCTGGGTAACCGGCCCCATCTTCTCCATGCCGCTCGGCAGACAGATCTCTTCGCCATGGTTTACGATCTTTCCTACCGGGGAGATAACAGCTGCCGTTCCGCACAGTCCGCACTCTGCGAAATCTTTCACTTCATCAAAGTATACATCCCTCTCCTCTACTTCCAGTCCGAGATAATGCTCTGCCACGTACATGATAGATCTTCTCGTGATGGACGGAAGGATCGTATCGGAATGAGGTGTTACGACTTTATTGTCTTTTGTGACAAAGATAAAGTTAGCTCCTCCTGTCTCCTCCACCTTTGTCCTTGTAGCAGAGTCAAGATACATGTTCTCGTCAAAGCCGTTTGCATGGGCTGTCACGATCGCATGAAGGCTCATCGCATAGTTGAGTCCTGCTTTGATATGTCCTGTCCCGTGCGGCGCCGCGCGGTCAAAGTCTGATACACAGATCGTAATCGGCTTTGCGCCGCCCTTGAAGTACGGGCCTACCGGAGTCGTAAAGATCCTGAACTGGTACTCATCGGCAGGTTTTACACCGATAACCGGGTTGATCCCGAACATGTATGGTCTGATATATAATGTAGCGCCTGAGCCGTACGGCGGAACATACGCTGCATTTGCTTTAACAACCTGCTCTACAGCGTCTACGAAACGCTCCTCCGGGAACGGCGGCATTTCGAGACGTTTTGCGGAATCTACCATGCGGGAAGCATTCAGATCCGGCCGGAATGTAACAATATGTCCGTCCTCTGTTGTATACGCTTTCAGTCCCTCAAAAACAGACTGTGAATACTGAAGAACTCCCGCACATTCGTTCATCACGATATTCGGATCATCGATCAGAGCACCGTCATCCCATTTGCCGTCTTTATAGTTTGCCACATACCGTTTATCTGTCTGCATGTAGCTGAATCCCATATTTTCCCAGTCAAGATTTTTCTTCTCCATTGTATTTCCTCCTCTGCTTGGAAAAGTCTTTCATTACTCTACGGTGACCATTATAATACCGCGATTAATAAAAATCAAGAGTGCGCTCGGTTTTTTGAGTAACAGCTCAGCAATCCATTGTTCGAGAGCGGGAAGGATGCTTGCATTCTTCCGTGAACGGACATATGGATTGGCCGAGCGCCTGCCAATGAGTAAAACAGCGGCGATAGCCGCAGTAAGCACGAAGTGCGGTTTTACGAATGGCGCGGGCTGAGCTGTTACGGACGTCCCCAATACCGGCAGTTACCGGACTTAACGTTCCATCATGCTGATGGACTCGATGCCCACGCTTCCGCCCCTGACTACTTCTATGGTCTTAAACTCTTCTTTCATCAGTTTGACCACCGCGTCGTTCTTCGTCGCGGTCTGGACGAACTCCACAAGTACGCTGTCTCTTCCGTAATCGATCACTTTCGCCTTAAATGTCTCCGCGATCTGGAATACTTCCACTTTATCCGCCACGGAACACTTCATAACTTTTACGTAGAGGATCTCCTTCATCCTGACAAAGATATCGGTAAAGTCAATTACCTTGATCACTTCTATCATACGGTTGAGCTGTTTCTTGATCTGCTCGAATGTCTCGTCATCGCTGACTGTTGCGATCGTCATCCTCGACACAGTAGGGTCTTCCGTTGTTCCTACGGTGAGACTGTCCAGATTGTAGGACTTTCCGGAGAAAAGCCCGGAAATCTTGGAGAGCACGCCTACCTGATTTTCAACATAAAGGGAAATCCATCTTTTTTTCATTGTGTTATCCATTCTCATGCACTCCTTCCTCTAACAATCCATGATCATCTCTTCCAGAGTTCCGCCCGGCTGGATCATCGGGTAGACCATTTCTTCCGGATCGATGATAAATTCGATCAATGTCGGTGTCTTTGTATTTTTCTTAGCTTCTTCAAACGCTGCCGCAATATCTTCTTTCTTCATGACACGGATTCCTTTCGCGCCATAACTCTCTGCCAGCTTCACGAAATCCGGCGTGTACTCCGGCATCTCCTCTCCGTTCGTCCTGCGGTACAAAGCGCCTGCACGCAAGTTTGTCATACCGTAACGCTTTCCATAGAAGAGCTTCTGCCACTGGCGTACCATGCCGAGATACTCGTTATTGAACACACAAAGGATAAGAGGCAGCTCCTCAAGTACCGCTGTGGCAAATTCCTGAATATTCATCTGCATACCGCCGTCTCCTGAGATAGCAATAACGGTCTTGTCAGGGTTTCCGATCTTCGCGCCGATCGCCGCAGGGAAGCCGTATCCCATTGTCCCGAGCCCGCCGGATGTGACAAGCTGTTTCTTCTCTGTGATCTCCACATACTGTGTAACAAACATCTGGTGCTGTCCCACGTCCGTCGTGATGATAGCATCATCAAACTGCCGGTTCATCTCCTGAATAATATCCATCGGGCTCATATGTCCCCTGTCTTTCATCGTCAGCGGATGTTCTTCTTTCCATGCTTTGATCTGTTCCAGCCATTCTTTTGTCTCACATTTCTCCACATACTCATTCATCTTAGTCACAGCCTCAAGAGCATCCGCAACGATCGGTACATGGACATGGATATTTCTGGAAATCGACGCTGTATCAATATCAATATGGACAATCTGTGCATTAGGTGCAAAAGCATGGAGCTTTCCTGTAATACGGTCATTAAATCTCGTTCCGATCGAAAACAGAAGATCACACTCGCCTACCG
>DYCJ01000163.1 GCA_019418195.1 Clostridiales bacterium
GTCACTGCATTTCTGATAGTTAAAAATTTAAATACATTATAGTGTGTATTTTTAACTATGTCAATCACATTTTCTTGATCTTTTTTAATCAGGCATATTTGATTTTTCTTTCTTCTTCATCACATTCTGCTCGTAATCTTTAAGCGACGCCAGTGCTTTCGGCGCCAGCGGGATGAGCGCGATCATATTGAACACGGTCATGAGCCCTACTCCGAAATCTCCCAGATCCCACACAAACTGGTACGCTGCCAGGCCGCCGACGAAGAGCATGACGAGAGCCAGCACTTTGTATAACGTCTGGGAGATCCAGTTGTCACCGAAGAGATACGCCACATTTGATCTGGCATAGAACAGGATGCCGAGAAATGTGGAAAAACTGAACAGCCACAGGATCACCGCGATAAAGATAACGCCGAACTCCCCGAGATGATACCGCATTGCTGCCTGGAGCAGATCCATCCCCTCAAGCCCTTTCGTCATGGACTCCGGTGTCAGAAGCATGATCATAGCGGAGCAGGTACAGATCACAAGGGTGTCAATAAAGACCCCCAGCGCCTGCAAAAGCCCTTCTTTTGCAGGATGGCTGATATCTGCCGCAGCAGCTGCACAGGGTGCAGAGCCCGATCCGGCTTCATTAGAGAAAAGACCTCTCTTGGCTCCGTTCATGATCACGGCGCCGATCCCGCCGCCCACAACCTGGCGGATGCCGAATGCTTCCGAAAAGATCCTTCCGAATACTGCCGGAAGCTGACCCGCATTTGTCACGATGATGAAGATCGTGATAAAGAAGTAGCACGCCGCCATGATCGGAACTATGATATCCAGTACTTTCACCGTTGCATTTTTTCTCAGGACAATGACTGCCGCGATCACCACAAGAACAACGGTCGAATAGACCGGCGGGACCTGAAATGCATTTTCAAAAGATGACGAGATAGAGTTACTGATCACCTGACTGATGCCGCACCAGCAGATCAGACCGGATACAGCGAATAGTACAGCCAGTATGGATTTCTTTCTTTTACTTCCTTTTTTAATAAACAGGGCATGGATATAATAAGCCGGGCCGCCCCTGTATCCGCCGTAGAGCGGGTCTTTCTCCTTATAGATCTGTGCAAGGGTCGCCTCTATAAAGGCCGTCGAAGAACCGACCAGCGCGATCACCCACATCCAGAATACAGCGCCTGCGCCTCCTGCAGAAATTGCAGCCACCACGCCGACCAGGTTGCCCATCCCCACACGGCATGCGGTAGATACGATCAGCGCCTGTACACCTGAGATACCCTCCCGCTCTTCCTCTTCGATCTTCTTATTATTCTCCATCGTCACCTTCACCATTTCGGGGAAAAGCCGGAAGGGGAGAAATCTGGTACGTATCGTGAAATAAATTCCCGCAGGAACAAGGATCAGCACGAGCAGGGATAGTCCCAGTGTGCTGCCTCCCGGCAGGGGGATCGTGATCAGATCACCCCATAGTATATTATAAATCGCATGAAACAATGCCATATCTTTATCCTTTCAATATTATCATTCAAATCCACAACCGCATGGCAAAAAGATACACCGCCGCATAATACAGGATCAGTACAAAAGCGCCGCACACCGCACTCCTGCGCTTTCCCAGCCGGTTCCTGCCCAGAAGCACGTCAGATACCGCAAAACAAAGACCGCCCGCCGCCGGGATCAATCCGCCTGCCATCACGGCAAGGGCTGCCATCAGACTCAGGATCAGGACATAAGCCAGAAGGGGATAAAACAGTTTCTTTTTCTTCAGCGAATGGAAATATCTATGGAGTGCTGCGCATGCGGATGCCATGAGTGCCGCGAAGACAGCCAGCGCCAGACAGAACAGGCCGATGTCGACAGTATAGCCGCCGTTTTTCTCCGGATGCAGCACAGACTCTCCGCTTAATAAGAAGCCTGCCGCCATGCATATATGCCCGATGCCAAAGCACACCGCTCCCCATATAAATCTGCACTCCAGCAGCACATCCGCAGCCATATAGAATACGATCGCCGCGAGGGTGCCCGCAAATGCGGCCTCAAGGATCACTCCGTCCGCCCATCCGGACAGAACTCCGCCGGCAGATTCCCCTGTACGCGCCCCATACAGATATCCAAGCAGAAGAAGACCTGAAACAGATGTAGCAAGTGCCTTACAGAAAAGTGCCGTTTTTCTGTGTCTTTTCTTATTCCGAAAATAATAGGTGCCCAAAACCGCCATCAGAACGATGCCGAAAATCCCTGCCATTACCATCATCATTTTCCTCTGTTCCTGATCAGGCCGATCAGGGTATAGATCAGCAGAGCCGCGATATTTACCATGACCACACTGGCCCCCGCCGGCGTGCCCCACACATAGGAGACCGTAATCCCCGTCACCAGACACACCACAGAGATCAGCGCTGAATTGATGACCACACTCTTAAAAGTCTTGCACACACGCATGGATGTAAGAGCAGGAAATATGATCAGGCTGGAGATGAGAAGCGCTCCCATCATACGCATGCCTAGCACGATCGTCACTGCTGTCAGTATGGCGATCAAAGTATTATACAGATCTGCTTTCACTCCCGTTGCCTGCGCAAATGTCTCATCAAATGTAATGGCGAAGATCTTGTGATAAAAAAACACAAACAGCACAAGAACGATCACTGCCATGACCACGCTCAGCCGCACATCCTCCTCACTCATGGCAAGAATGCTGCCGAACATATAGTTATACACATCGGTATTCATCCCTGTCGTCATGGAGATCACCATCACGCCCACCGCAAGCGAACTGGTAGAGATCAGCGCGATCGCTGCATCGCCTTTGATCCGGCTGTTTCCACGGATACGGAGAAGAAGTACAGCCGCCACGATAACGACCGGGATCGCCACAGCCAGCGGCGCCACATTCAGGGACGCCGCGATCGCAAGGGCACCAAATCCCACATGGGAGAGACCGTCACCGATCATGGAATACCTCTTCAGCACAAGGCTGACTCCGAGAAGGGCGGAACACAGCGCAACCAGCGCTCCCACGGTAAAGGCGCGCACCATGAAAGGATAAGAGAACATCTCAATGATCATTTCCATCATGCACACCTCCCAGAAATGTTTTGCCGATCCGGCTCTTCCTGTAGTCTTCTGTCGTTCCGAAGAAAAGGGCTGTCTCCTGAAGATGGAGGATATGTGTCGCATCTTCCACGGCGCTCTCGATATCATGGGAAACCATCACTACAGCAATGCCCGACTCCCGGTTGATCCTGCGGATCAGCCCGTAGAATTCACCGGTCACGATAGGATCCAGTCCGGTCACCGGCTCGTCAAGCAGGAGCAGGCTCTTGGTAGCGCACAGAGCCCGTGCAAGGAGTACCCTCTGCTTCTGTCCGCCCGAGAGATCCCGGAAGCACTGCCGCTCCAGATCCCGTATCCCGAGAAGTTCCATTTTCTCCAGCGCCTGTTTCCGGTCCATCGCAGTATAAAAAGGATGGAAACCACGGCTGTTCAGCCGCCCGGAGAGGACTACCTCATAGACGCTGGCAGGGAAGTCCTTCTGCGCATCTGTCTGCTGGGGCAGATAACCGATCTCGTTCTGCTTCAGCCCGTCTCCGTAGGCGATCCGTCCTTTTTCTACACTTTTCAGTCCGAGAAGACTTTTTACAAGCGTACTTTTGCCGGAACCGTTTTCTCCGACAATACACAGATAATCGCCTTTTTCTATTGCAAAGTCCAAATCTTTAACCACCGTCTGCCCTTCGTAGCCGATGGAGACATTTTCACATTTTATCAGGGGCATCAGTTTAGTACCTCCTTCAGAGTCTCTACGTTTTTCTGCATCATGGAAAGGTATGTTTCCCCGTTTTCAAGATCATCTGCGGACAGATTGTGGCAGCTGTAGAGCACTTTCACCTCGGTTCCCGTCGCCTCTGCGACCGCATTAGCAATGTCATCGTTGCTCAGTTCCATCTTCAGGACTGCCGGCACCTGCTCTTCTCTCACCTTCTCGATCAGAAATGCCATGGTCGCGGCACTGGGTTCCGTATCACCCGCACATCCAGGAAACGCCGCGTAGTATTCCAGTCCGTACTCATCAGCAAAATACCGGAACGGGAAACGGTCGCCAAAGATCATGATATTCCTCTTTGCATGATCCACAACCTCGCGGAACTGTCCGTCCAGCTCTGAGAGCTGTTCCTGATAGGCGAGTGTGTTTTCTGCATACATCTCACTATGATCCGGATCTGCCTGTGAGAGAACATTTTTGATCTGTTCCGCGATCAGAGAGGCATTGACCGGAGATGTCCAGACATGCTCATCCACCTCGTGCGGAGACTCTTTCGCGTCTTCCCCGCTGTCTGCTCCATCCGTATGCCTATTGTGTACATCGTCATAATCCGCTTCATCATGATCGTGCCCGGCACCTCCCTTCATTCCTTCCACCTGTTCCTCTTCCACTGTATCCACACAGTCCACAAGGCGCAGCGTCACCATATCCGAATCCGGCATGGAGCTCAGGATATCTTCCACCCATACGTCATTTTCCCCTCCGGTATAAATAAAGACATCGCTGTTCTGTATGGCGATGATATCCTGCGGTGTCGGCTCGTAAGAATGAGTCTCCTCACCGGGTTTCAGGAGCATTTTAACATCTGCCTGATCTCCTGCGATCTGCCGGACAAAATCGTAAGGCGGAAAGATCGTTGTCACGACACTGATCTTCCCGCCATCAGCATTTTCTGCCGGATCACCGGAACTGCCGGGCGCTGTTATACTGCCGCCTGTTCCCGCGCATCCTGCCGCCATAAGTGCCATGCACCCGGCGAGCAGTATGGCAGTAAATGATCTGCTCCCTGCTCCTGAGGTCACATTTCTTCTACTCTCTTTCCTTCTATTTCTATCTGCGTTCATATTTTGTAAAACAGAATTCCAGATCAAAACAGGTCTGCTCCTCGCTTTCTTCTGTCATCACCCACTCATCCATCTCATCCAGATCCGGGAAGAACGTATCTGCCTGAAACGCGCGGTCGATCTTTGTCACATAAACGGTATCGCAGTGTGGCAGCATCATCCGGTAGACACTCTCTCCGCCGATCACAAAAATATCGTCTGTGTCATATTTCTCCAGTTCCTCCATCAGTTCATCTTCAGAATGGACAACAACAGCATCTTTTACCTGATAATTCTGATTGCCGCTCAGTACTATATTTGTCCGGTTTTTCAGCGGCATCCCGTTCGGAAAACTTTCCAGTGTCTTTCGTCCCATAACAACAACTTTTCCGGTAGTTGTCTGACGGAAGAATTTCATATCAGAAGGGATGCTCACGAGCAGATGGTTGTTGTACCCGATCCCCCAGTTCTTGTCTGCTGCTAATATTGCTTTCATATATCTCTGCCTTTCTGCGTTACATCTTTTTCAGGTGCCATACTTATACCGCAACGGGAATATCCTTCATCTGCGGATGTGTCTGATAATTATCCAGCCTCACATCATCCGGAGTGAACTCATAGAAATCTTTCACCTCAGGGTTAAGCCAGAAATCCGGTGCCGGATATGGTTCTCTTTTGATCAGTTCCTCAACCATAGGTATATGCCGGTCATAAATATGTGCGTCAGCAATGACATGGACCAGCTCCCCTGCCTTCATGCCGCACACCTGGGCCAGCATATGGAGCAGTACCGCATACTGGCACACATTCCAGTTGTTGGCTGTCAGCACATCCTGCGAGCGCTGGTTGAGGATGCCGTTCAGGGTCAGCACATCACTGTCTTTCTCTTTGGT
>DYCJ01000164.1 GCA_019418195.1 Clostridiales bacterium
ACGGTAAACTGTACATGCTTCAGACACGTAACGGTAAGAGAACAGCTCAGGCTGCCCTGAAGATCGCATGCGACCTTGTTGACGAGGGCATGAGAACAGAGGAAGAAGCTGTAGCTATGATCGATCCGCGTAACCTTGACACACTGCTTCATCCGCAGTTCGACGCTGCTGCCCTGAAAGCTGCTACACCGATGGGCAAAGGTCTCGGCGCTTCACCGGGAGCTGCTTGCGGTAAAGTTGTCTTCACAGCTGATGATGCTGTAGAGTGGGCAGAGAGAGGCGAGAAAGTTATCCTTGTCCGTCTTGAGACATCACCGGAAGATATCACAGGTATGAAATCTGCTCAGGGTATCCTGACAGTTCGCGGTGGTATGACATCTCACGCAGCGGTTGTTGCCCGTGGTATGGGTGAGTGCTGTGTATCCGGATGCGGTGACATCGTTATGGATGAGGCTAACAAGAAATTCACACTTGGCGGAAAAGAGTTCCATGAGGGAGATGCAATCTCCATCGATGGTACAACAGGTAACATTTACGATGGAATTATCCCGACAGTAGATGCTACAATCGCAGGTGAATTCGGACGTATCATGGACTGGGCTGACAAATACAGAACAATGAAAGTCCGCACAAATGCAGATACTCCGGAAGATGCTAAGAAAGCAGTTGAGCTTGGCGCTGAAGGTATCGGTCTCTGCCGTACAGAGCATATGTTCTTCGGTGAGGGAAGAATCGATGCATTCCGTGAGATGATCTGTGCTGAGACAGAGGAAGAGAGAGAGGCAGCTCTTGAGAAGGTGCTTCCGTATCAGCAGGGAGACTTTGAGGCGCTGTATGAGGCTCTGGAAGGAAACCCGGTTACAATCCGTTTCCTTGATCCGCCGCTTCATGAGTTCGTTCCGACAGAGGAAGAGGACATCAAGAAACTGGCTGACGCTCAGGGCAAGACAGTTGAGCAGATCAAAGCAATTATTGATGGACTTCACGAGTTCAACCCGATGATGGGACATCGTGGATGCCGTCTGGCAGTCACATATCCGGAGATCGCAAAGATGCAGACAAAAGCTGTTATCCGTGCGGCGATCAATGTGAAGAAAGCTCATCCGGACTGGAATATTGTTCCGGAAATCATGATTCCGCTTGTTGGAGACGTGAAAGAGCTTAAATATGTTAAGAAATTTGTTGTTGAGACAGCAGATGCTGAGATCGCAGCAGCAGGCAGCGATCTGAAGTATGAAGTTGGTACAATGATTGAGATCCCGAGAGCTGCTCTTACAGCTGACGATATCGCAAAAGAAGCTGACTTCTTCTGCTTCGGTACAAATGACCTTACTCAGATGACATACGGATTCTCCCGTGATGACGCTGGTAAGTTCCTCAACGCTTACTATGACGCTAAGATCTTTGAAAATGATCCGTTCGCTAAACTGGATCAGACAGGCGTTGGCAAGCTTATGAAGATGGCAATCGAGTTAGGAAAACCGGTAAATCCGAACCTGCACGTAGGTATCTGCGGCGAGCACGGTGGAGATCCGAGCTCTGTAGAGTTCTGCAACAGCATCGGACTTGACTATGTATCCTGCTCACCGTTCCGTGTACCGGTTGCAAGACTGGCAGCAGCACAGGCAGCGATCGCTCAGAAGAACGCTTAATAAGAGTACGTTTATACATGCATAAAAAGTAATTAGAAATCCCGTCTCCTTGTGAGGCGGGATTTCTATTATTTCAGGAAAGAACCGTGTATGCATTATTTGTATCGCAGCATCTGAAGTCTGTATCGATATTGTGTGCAATGACGCGTGCCTTCAGATGCCTTGCGCCGCACATGCCTCCGGTACTGCAGGGTGCGTTCAGAGCGTCAGGCAGTACGAAGCGGATACATTTGACAAGGATATCGCGGCAGGATGGATAGCTGTGCGCCGGTATAGTGAATGTCTTGATTCCGCGGGGGTATTCATACCCGTTACAATCTGTCTCGGTCAGGATGATGCCGAGCGCTACACGCTTATCCGGACATACATTTTTGATGGTGACATTCAGTTCAATGATACGCCCGGCCGATTCCAGGTAAGTGTCTCCCAAATCTACAGTCATATAGTCCTCGCAGCCGTCTACAGTGAAATTGACGGGTACGGGGCAGGGATCCGGTGTGACGACGATGCCACAGTCTACCTTGACAGCGGGATCGGGAAAAGCAACAGAGTTCCCTTCTGTATCCGAATAGGTGATCGACTGGTTTACCGGTTTTGTGCCTGAGTTCTGGGAAATGTGCCTGATATAGAATTCAAGTGTCGCGCCTTCATTTCCGGACACCCCGAGTTCCGGAATCTTCCACTGCAGGGTAGTCGGATTGACGGACATTGCAGTCCCTCGTGTGGGCGGAGTAATACTCGTGATGACAAAATCCGGATTGATGACCTCGTTGATCACAATATTTGTTGCGCCGGGTCTGGAAATGTTAGATGCAAGATCTGCAAACAGATCCTCAATTTCGGAGTCATCCGGAGTGACTGCTACATGCGAGGCATCCGGGTCATTAGCCCAGTCATTGAGAACGCTGACGTCTATACCGTCGGCTCCGATAAGGCCGATACAGTAGATGACAATTCCGGCAGCACGCGCCGCAGCTGCAACCGGCGCCGGAGGCGGCCCGGAAGTTGTTTTCCCGTCTGTAAACATAACGATGACTTTGGCGTTGGATGACATGGGGTCAAAAAGTCCGGCAGCCACAGTGAACGCATCGGCATGGTTCGTTAATCCGCCGGCGTTCAGTGCATGTACAGCGGCTTTTAAATCGGCTGTAGAAGTGATAAGCTGCGTATCCGCCACTGCTGTATCGGAAAAACTGACAATGGCGATATGGCTTCCCGAGCCGATATTCCCGTCCTGAGAACTGTCTGTCGCTTCATCGATAATATCGATAAAAGTGTCTGCGCCGGCTTTCAGATTTGCCAGAGGGCTTCCTGTCATACTGCCCGACCGGTCCAGCACGAGGACAATGTCTGTCGGATTGGACGATATGTCAGGAGCGGCAGAGAGTGCAAGCGTTACTTTAAGAGTGCCGTCGCAGCCGATCTGAAGAGTATCGATCTGTTTGTTAGAATTTGTAATACCCATTGCATTACCTCCATATATTGTTAGTTTAGGGAAGATGCATCTTCTTCTAATATCATATGAAGGATCAGCCGAAAAGGTACGAGATGTCCCGTGTTCGAAACAGAGATAACGGTCAGGATTTTTTGCCGTCGATCAGTTCGTCATAGGTCACTTCCAGCACTTCACAGAGTGCTTTCAGTTCGATATCCGTGACATAGCGCTTGTTTGTTTCTATCCTGGTGATGACATTTTTGTCCATGTCATACCCTTTTAATTGCAGTTTGTAAGCCAGCAGCCGTTGAGAATAATTGCGGCTTTTTCTTAGATCTGTCAGGTTTGCACTGATCAGATTTTTTTCTCCTGTATTCTTTCTGGGTTTAGGCATATTTCTAGTCTCCTTCTTTTGTTTTTCTGTCTCATTTTTTGCACCGTTTTTATTGATTTTATATATACACGGGGATATAATCGGTTGTAAAAGTGAGACAAAAAGGAGCAAAGATGGGAAAATGCAACAAAATGAGGAGAATAATCCTGTTCATTTCAACTCTGACGATTTGTTTAGCGGTTTTTACGGCAATCTCAGTATGGAATCAAAACTGTAAAAAAGATAATACAGGTGTGCCTGATGCCATAAGCAGCGCGTGCACCGGCAGTGAGTACCGTCTTACAGTGACGGCGAATGCCTCCCGTATTGAGAACAGAGAAGCATTTGCTTTTGAGGTGTTCAGAATGTGCAGAGAGAACACATTCCAGACGATAAAGTTATCAACAGATGTGACGGGATGGCCCTCCAGTCTGGACATCACCGTCTATCTGCACAGAGAAGACGTTGGGAGGAAAAAGCCTGAAATGCATATACAGTTCTTACCTCCGGATGACGGTGCAGAATATAACATAAAAGATGACTGTTCAAAGTATCAACTGTTCATAAAATAACGGATATGTAAGAGAAATCACATTTTTTTATGATCTTCTTCATAAATCCGTCACAAATTTCGATTATCTTATGAAGTGTAAAAAGAAAAAAGTCCGAAAGGATTTATGAAAGGGAAAGAGGCAGAAGATTATGAGTGAACAATTTTATGATAATAATGAAAATAAAAATGGTGAATACCATTTCACAGGAGATCAGTTAAACAATAATAAAGAATCATCCCAGAGTGGCCCGGCACAGAATACCGCATCACAGAGTGAATCTGCGCAGAGTGCAGCACCCCGGAACGGAACAGCACAAAATACCGCATCCCAGAACGGAACAGCACAAAATACCGCATCCCAGAACGGAACGGTCCCGAATATGAATGCGGCGGCACAGAATGGAGCTCCGTACGGAACGCAAAACAATGGAATGCCGCATAATGGAATGCCTCATAACGGTATGCCGCATAATGGAATGCCGAATCCTGAGGCGAGAGGACGTGCCAGAAAACCAAAAGTAAAGAAGCCGATGACGACAGGAAAGAAATGGGCGATGGTTGTATCAATGGCTCTTGTGTTCGGCCTGATCGCCGGCGGAACTATGTTCGGTGTCAATACGGTAGGCAATATGATCACTGGAAACGGCAGTCATTACACGCAGCTGTCACAGACACAGACTGCCAGCAGCTCGGCAGCAAACTCTTCCTCCGATACTTCTTCTACTGCTTCCGGTACAGTAGCGGAAGTTGCACAGAACGCAATGCCGTCTCTTGTAACAATCTCTACAATGTCGGTCGAGGAGATGCAGAGCTTCTTCGGAGGAACACAGCAGTATGAGGTTCAGGGAGCCGGGACCGGCGTTATTGTCGGAGAAAATGACACAGAACTTCTGATCGCTACGAATTATCATGTGGTAGAGGGAGCAACCAGCCTGTCAGTCGGTTTTGTCGATGAACAGAGTGTGGAAGGCACCATAAAAGGCACAGATGTCAATAACGATCTTGCCATTGTATCCGTAAAACTGTCAGATATTCCGGAGGATACAATGAATCAGATAAAAATCGCCACGATCGGTGATTCAGATGAACTTCAGCTTGGCGATCAGGTAGTGGCGATCGGAAATGCTCTTGGTTACGGACAGTCTGTAACAAGCGGCTATGTAAGTGCACTTGACCGTGACCTGACACTGACATATTCGGATGGAACGACGATCCAGTCAACAGGGCTGATCCAGACAGACGCTGCGATCAATTCAGGTAACAGCGGCGGCGCGCTTCTGAATATGAACGGTGAGCTGATCGGTATTAATGAGGCAAAGAGTTCTTCATCGACAAGCGGAGCTTCTGTAGATAATGTCGGATTTGCGATTCCGATCGACAAAGCCCAGAGCAGTCTTCAGGAAATGATGAACATGGAGACAAGAGAAAAGGTAGATGAAAGTGAAGCGTCTTATATGGGAATCCAGGGATCCGATGTCTCAACAGAAGTGACCCAGCTGTATAACATTCCGGCAGGTGTTGTTGTGGCTCAGGTAGTCGAAAACAGCCCCGCTGCCGAAGCCGGTATCCAGCAGGGAGATATCATAACAGAGCTGGACGGACGTACGATCAGCAGTATGTCACAGCTGCAGGAGACTCTCCAGTATTACGCGGCAGGCGAGACTGTAAATGTCGTGGTACAGCGCTCCGGCAATGGAGGATATGAAGCACGGACATTGAGCATTACACTC
>DYCJ01000165.1 GCA_019418195.1 Clostridiales bacterium
ATCCTGAGTATTGTTGTCTACGGGATTGTCAACAGAATCAATGTATATGAATCTTTCATCAAAGGAGCAAAAAACGGCTTCCTCACCGTGATCCGTCTCATGCCTACACTGATCGGTCTGATGGCCGCAGTTGGCATCCTGAGAGCCTCAGGATTCCTCGACTTTATAGCAGATGTGATCGGACAGTTTTCCGGTATGATCGGGTTTCCCGGCGAGCTCGTGCCTCTCACCATAGTAAAAATGTTCTCCTCCTCCGCCGCAACCGGTCTTCTGCTTGATATTTTTAAAGAATTCGGCACTGACTCCCGCATAGGACTGATCGCATCGATTTCCCTCTGCTGTACGGAAACAATCTTTTATACAATGAGTGTCTATTTCATGACTGCCGGAGTCAAACACTCTCGTTACACACTGGCCGGTGCGCTGCTCGCTACTTTTGCCGGACTTGCGGCAAGTGTGTTCCTGGCAGATCTTCTTCTGCCTTTGGGATTGTAGGAGCCTTTCCTTTGTGCTAAAATATCCTTACAGGTTAACAGAATACGCAGTTTCTCTGCGTTACAAAGAAATAAAATATGGAGGTTTCCCTATGGCAAGCGTGACATTAGAGCACTTGACTAAAACTTATCCAAACGGATTCGTCTCCGTAAATGACGTCAGCCTTCATATAGAAGACGGTGAGTTTGTTATCTTTCACGGACCGAGCGGCTGCGGCAAATCTACGATCCTGCGCATGATCGGTGGTCTGGAGGATATCACTTCCGGCGAGATCTGGCTGGGGAAAGATCTGCTCAATGATATTCTTCCCCGTGACCGGCGCCTTGCTATGGCATTTCAGAACTACACCCTGTACCGCCACTTTAATGCGTATGACAATATGGCTCTCGGTCTGCGACTCAGAGATCTTCCGAGGACGGTGATCGACAGCCGGGTAAAAACAGCTGCCAGGTTTTTCGGACTCACGGACGTTCTGGACAAAAAGATCAGATCGCTTTCCGAGACAGACAAGCAGCGTGTAGCGCTTGGACGTGCTGTCGTCTGCCAGCCGAAAGTGCTTCTCGTGGATGAAGACTTCGCGCGGCAGGACGATGCCCGGCGCATGGAGATGCTCGGTGATATACTCAAGATCAATGAAGAGCTTCACATTACCGTCCTCTATGTGACCAATGATTATCAGGAGGCTGTCAGCTTAAATAAGAAAGTCATATTCATGAAAGACGGAAAAATAACAGACATCAGGTAAACCTGATGTCTGTTATTTTTAGTTTAAATTTCAGAAATCATATTTGCACTTAATCAACTTTTTTCTTTCTCAAGATAATTATAAATTTCTCTTTTTGGAACTCCACGGTCTTTCGCAGTTTTCTTCATAGCTTCTTTCCGGTCTAATCCCCGGGAAAGATAATATTCCATATGATCCTCTATAGTCATATCCGCCCACTTCTCTTTTTCTTCTTGTTCGATTGCTTCGCGGCTCATGCCTTCTATTACAAGAACACACTCGCCTTTCGGTTCATGAATCTCATAATATGCCACAGCTTCCGAAAGCGAAGCGCGGTACACCGTCTCATGACGCTTCGTCAGTTCACGGCATACACTGACGCACCGGTCTTCGCCCAGCCGGTCCGCTAACAGCTTCAGCGTCTTCACCAGTCTGTGAGGCGCTTCGTACAACACGATCGTCCTCTGCTCTCTCTCCAGTACCAGGAGCACATTTTCTCTTTCCTTCTTATCTGACGGCAGGAATGCCTCAAATGCGAATCTCCTTGTCGAAAGCCCTGATATTGTAAGAGCAGTAATGCATGCAGCAGGTCCCGGTACCGCCGTAACACAGATTCCGGCATCATGACACATACGAACCAGTTCTTCGCCCGGATCGGATATTCCGGGAGTTCCTGCGTCCGTGATCAGTGCAATACTGCTGCCTTCAAGCATTTTTTCTACCAGTTTGCGTCCTTTGTCATATTTATTGTACTCATGGTAACTGGTCATCGGTGTATGGATGTCGAAATGATTCAGAAGTTTCACGCTGTTCCGCGTATCCTCTGCCGCGATCAGGTCAACTTCCTGCAAGATACGCACTGCCCGAAATGTCATATCTTCAAGATTCCCGATGGGAGTCGCACACAGATATAAAGTTCCTACCATGGTCTTCTCCTTTTTCTCTTAACTCACAGCATCACGCTGTCTGCCGGTGTCCCGTTGTCATTCATTTTTCCGCCCGGATCCTCCATATATGATGATGGGCGGTTCCACAGTCACCCTCGGTTTTGCACCCCGTACACCCTCGATCAGCACCAGCACCGGTTCCTTATCAATATACGGATGGATAAACTGTATCCGCTTAGGTTCTATCTTATAATGATTCATCTTGATCATGATCTCTGTCAGGCGGAATGGTCTGTGGATCATGTAAAATCTGCCTTTATCCTGAAGAAGCCTCATACTCTCCCTCAGGATATCATCCAATGTACAGAGCACCTCATGTCTGGCGATTGCTTTAGCATCATCCGGATTGCGCAATCCGTGCTGCGAGAGCATATAAGGAGGATTTGTTGTGATGACATCAAAAAAGGCCGGCTTAAATATCTCTGCCGCCTCTTTGATATCTCCGGTCACAATATCGATCCGGCCTTCCAGATGATTGTATGCCACACTCCGTCTAGCCATATCTGCCGTCTTTTCTTGAATCTCGAGTCCGGTAAACTTTTTCCCGCTGGTTTTTGCTGATAACAAGATCGGGATAATCCCGTTCCCCGTCCCCAGATCAAGCACCGTCTCCCCCGATTTGACCTTTACAAAATCTGATAGAAAGACAGCGTCTACGCCAAAACAGAACCCCTCAGGATTCTGGATCAGCTCAAGTCCTCCAACCTGCAGGTCGTCCAGACGTTCTCCCGGCTTCACCAGGTCTGTTCTCCTGTTATTTGTCATCTACCTTTGACGCTCCTTATCCCTTTTCCAGCGATGCCAGTTTCTTCATCTCTTCTTTGGAGACTTTTTTCTTTTTCTTACGGGGCTTAAACTTCAACTCATCAGCAGGATATTCCCGAATTTCTTTCTCATCATCCTCCAGATTAACCACGACCTTCACTAGCTTACGCAGGACACTCAGCGACTGCACCGTACCCGTCAGTCCGTCCTTCGTCGTAACGGTATCTCCAACTGATGGGAGCTGGCTGTTCAACACCTCATATGTCTCTTCTTCATTTGTAAGGCAGCACATAAGCCTTCCGCATACACCTGATATTTTCGTCGGGTTTAGAGAAAGGTTCTGCTCCTTCGCCATCTTGATCGATACTGCCGAAAATTCTGTCAAATATGTGCTGCAACACAGCGGACGTCCGCAGATGCCGATGCCTCCGCGGATCTTAGTCTCATCCCTTACACCAATCTGACGAAGTTCTATCCTTGTCCGGAATACTGCCGCAAGATCCTTTACAAGTTCACGGAAATCAATTCTTCCATCAGCTGTGAAATAAAATAATATCTTATTACCATCAAAAGTATACTCTACGTCGATCAGTTTCATTTCTAGATTATGTTTCCGTATCTTTTCAAGGCAGATTTTAAACGCTTCTTTTTCTTTCTGTTTATTTTTCTCGACCGTCCTCCGGTCCTGATCGGACGCCATCCTTATTACAGGCTTCAGCGGCTGCACCACTTCCTCGTCCTTCACGTCCTTCGGGCCGCTTACAACCCTGCCGAACTCCACACCGCGGGCAGTCTCAACAATGACATTGTCGCCCTGCTTTATCTCAAATTTCCCCGGCGCAAAGAAATAAATCTTTCCCGCTGTCCGGAATCTGACTCCTATTACTTTTGTCATCCTGTCAATTCTCCTTTATTGTCAGCAAGAGCAGCTCCATCACCAGCTCAAAGTTGACGTTGGCCTTCATTCTTGCCTTTGCCTTTTCCAATGCATCCAATATATTCTCTATTCCCTCATAAGAACTCTTTCGCGCACGCTCTTTGATATATTTCATCTGGTCGGAAAATACAACCCTGTCCACACTCTTTGTTGCTTTATATATAAGTACATCCCTATACCAGATTGCGATCATATCGAGATAATCATTGATCTCCAGTTTATATGTCATACACCGTTTTACCGCTTCTGTGAGTTCCGGAACTGTCATCTCGTCAATATTTCTGAGAAGATGGACTGCCTCTTCTTTGATCTCGTTGAAATATTCCGAATGAGCCAGCATGATAGCCTTGCCCATATTTCCCTGTGCAAATGCCACGCATACGTCAGCTTTATAGTCTGGAACCTCAAGCTGCTCCATCAGATATTTCTTCACAAGCTGGTCTTTGATATTGCGAAGCTTCATCATGACACACCTTGACCGTATCGTCGGAAGGAGCACTTCGGCATTCTCCGTAAGCAGCATGATCACCGCATACGCCGGCGGCTCCTCGATCGTCTTAAGAAGCGCATTCTGAGCCTGTACAGTCATCATATCTGCATCGGCAATAATATAAATCTTATACTTGCTGCTGTACGGTCTGATCACAATATCGTCATTCACCTGTACACGGATATCATCTACGCTGATCGTATTCGGCTTTTCGTGGGTCACACGGATAATATCAGGATGGTTTCCCCCCATCGCCTGTTTACATGACTGGCACTTTCCGCAGGCATCTCCGTCCTCATCACGGTCCTGACACTGCATGCTCATTGCAAACAGATTAGCGAGCAGTTTCTTACCTGACCCTCTCTCTCCGTTCAGTATATATGCATGAGATACTGCATCTGCCGTAACCGCATTCTGTATATATTTTATTATATTTTTGTGGCCGACCACATCTTTGAAACCACTCATCTTATCACCTGCCGTATATAATTTTCATAAATTTACTTATTCAGTATAACACATTCTCAAATGAAGTTATAGTCCAATATAATTTTCAATTTCTTTCAAACATCCGGTCAGATCTGAATTTTCGAACCTGCATGTTATCTCAGCCTTCCGAAGATTTTTTTCTGAAAAATCCTCTTCGTCCGCCAGAAAACGCCTGCACATCTCTGCGTATTTAGGAACATGCTGTTCCTTTTCCCTCGCCAGGGCACGGCTCAGCCGCTCTCCATCTTCGACCTCAATATAGATCGGTACAAGTACGTTCTTCCCGAAATACCGCTTCATCGCTTCATAAGATACCAGAGTCCCGATCACAAGATAATCATGCTGTTCCAGATCGATCTGGCCGTCATCCGCTGTAAAATATGTCCAGATTCCACATTTTGTATCATAAGAGCGTACTTCAATGACCTGTCCGGCTGCCTGCATTTCCTGTAAACGTTTCTCGTCTACGAAATAATATTCTACCCCGTTATGCTCTCCTTCGCGGATCGGGCGCGTAGTATATGGAACTATTGTGTGGAATTCCGGATGAATTTCCAATAATTTTTTATATATCGTATCTTTACCTGAAGAACTCTTGCCCATTACATAATAAATCTTACCCATTATCCAGTACCTCAATGCTTCCTGTTTCTTGTATTCCGCGAATTTCAAATCCTGTTTTATGATATTCTATAATCTGGTTCATTATTTTTTCTGATATCTGTTCACCCGGTACGATCAAAGGAATCCCAGGGGGATATATATATGCATACTCTGTAGAAATATACCCGGCACACGCATTAAGAGAGACTTTTTTTCTTTTCTTTTGCAATTTATTAA
>DYCJ01000166.1 GCA_019418195.1 Clostridiales bacterium
ATGTTGCCGGGAGGATATCTGCCGAAAGGCGGGATGTCCTCCCGGCTTTTATTTTCGCAACCGTTTTTCAGACGGAACACCTTGCAATAGACTATACTGGTAAGCTATACTTATGTGCAGAAAATATCTTGACAAGGAGGTTGCTTATGCTCATAAAAAACGGTCTTATCATAAATCCTGCATCTGCAGAATCCTATAAAGCGGATCTTCTTATTGAAAACGGCTTTATCTCGGATATCGGGGTAAATATCACTCCTTCAGGCAGTGAGAAGGTAATTGATGCGGACGGGCTGACCATCGCCCCAGGGCTGATCGACACCCACGTCCATTTCCGGGACCCGGGATTTACCTATAAAGAAACACTTCACACAGGTGCGCTTGCCGCAGCAAAGGGGGGATTCACTTCCGTGATCTGCATGGCCAACACTTCGCCGGTTGTAGATAACACAGAAGTATTAGGCGATATTCTTGACCGCTCAAAAGCCGAGGCAGTACGGATCTATCAGGCGGCCAGCGTTTCCCGCTCTCTCAAAGGAGAGGAAATAACGGATATGGCAGCCCTGAAAGATGCAGGCGCATGCGGATTTACTGATGACGGCATACCGCTGAAAAATGCAGCTTTCCTCTATCATGCCATGGAAACTGCGAAAAAACTGGATGTACCCGTCAGCCTGCATGAAGAAGATCCCGCATTCATCAAGAATAACGGGATCAATCACGGAAATGTGTCTGAACAGCTCGGTATCTATGGTTCTCCATCCATTGCAGAGGAATCTCTTGTAGCCCGGGACTGCCTGCTCGCCCTGCGCTCCGGCGCCCACACGGTGATCCAGCACATCAGCTCCGGCCGTTCTGTTGAACTGGTCCGTATGTTCAAGGCAATGGGTGCCAGGCTGCACGCGGAAGCAACGCCCCATCACTTCACACTGACAGATGAGGCGGTGCTCAGATATGGTACCCTTGCAAAGATGAATCCGCCGCTGCGCAAAGAGGAGGACCGTCTCGCCATCATAAAAGGCCTGGCAGACGGCACCATAGATCTCATCGCAACGGACCATGCGCCACACAGCAAAGAGGAGAAGGAACGCTCCATCACTGCCGCTCCCAGCGGGATCATCGGGCTTGAAACTGCTCTGGCCCTCGGGATTACTTCCCTTGTGCGCCCCGGTCACCTGACTCTTATGCAGCTCTTAGAAAAGATGACAGTAAATCCTGCGGATCTGTATCATCTTCCCGCAGGCAGGATTGAAAAAGGCGCCGCTGCCGATCTGGTGATCTTCAATCCGGAAGAGCACTGGGTTCCGGAGCAGTACGTTTCCATGTCCTCCAACTCTCCGTTCACCGGATGGGATCTATATGGAAAGGTCAAAGTGACTATCTGCAACGGAAATATCGTTTATCAGGATTAGCAGTTTACCCTTTCATTCTTTCAGCCGGCCGCCGGATTCCAAACAGGGAACCGGCGGTTTTGCGTTCTGGTGCCGTATTCTGATAACGGCAGATACTTAGCAAAAGTCCCAGAAGTAAGTACATAACGATCCCCCCGCTTCCCCCATAGGAGAAGAACGGGCAGTAATTCCCCAGATACATAACACCGCAATTATTCAGGAAATAGAACGCTGTCTCGATCAGAAAGACAGCCGCACAGCCAGTTCCCATTAACATTCCCAGCTGATTTCTCTGTCTGAGTGAAAGCCTCAGGAAACGCAGCAACAGGAAAAGCAGAAGTCCGGACAGGATCACTGCTGCCAGGATTCCATAATACCTTGCCACATTGACAAGCAGAAAATCTGACAGTTCCGGCAGAAACGAAACATCGGGCACCATTGCATCCCCTGCGCCGACCAGCCGGCTGTTCCCGAGGATTTCTCTCACGTATACCATCGCATATGATATCATATCCTGCGGTCCTGAACCGGTCAGCGGGGACAGATAGAAAAGAAGCCGGCTTTTCTGATATTCATCTCCGTAAAACAAGATCAAAACTGCTGTTATCACCGGGAGCACCACAGCTGCAGTACATATTCCCGCGAATACAGCCTTTCCTGGCAGCCGGTACCAGCCGTGCCAGACAGCAAGAGCGAACATTGCAAGATAGCTCAGAAAGAGGACACATGCCATCCATATACTGCTGCACCGTACAGCAATCCAGCACCCCGGCACCATCCACAGTACACCTTTCCATATGACCGCCCAGCCCTTTCCCCTGTATCCGTAAAGTACTGCGGCATAGAGCGGTACTGTCAGCATAAGCAGCAACAGCACATTTACCGCCTGGCCGCCCGGTATTGCGATCCATCGGTCAGCACCATTGACAGTAAGGCCGAAGAACTGCCTCCCCAGTATGATCAGCAGGAGCAAGCCCAGCATCAGTTCCCTTGCCCGGACCGCTATCCTTGTATAATCCGCAAAGCATACCCCGGTCATTGCCAGAATCCCAAACACAGTAAAGAAAATCTGCCTTTCCATTGAATATCCATCTCCGCCGGCATCTATCGATTTTTGATTCAGAAGATACTGAAAGATACAGGATAATACACTCAGCACAATGATCAATGAGATCATTCCCCATGGCATTGTCGGCCGATGCACTTTGTCCAGTTCCACTCCCGCGTCGACAGGATTCCCCATATCTTTTACCGCAGCGCTCTCGGCTTCCTGCCTGCTCATCCCCTCGCTCATAAATGCTCTTGTCTGATCTTCAATATGGTCTCCCAGCTCCCGCGCCACCTCCGGACGCACCATCTTACACCTGATCTGATCCGTCAGGGTCTTTATATATTCTTCCTTATTCATACTTCCCCTCCCCTCTTAAACCAGTGCGATTCCAAGCACGCTGGCGACAGCTTTAGAATAAAGCTCCCATTCATCTTTCTTTTCATCCAGTATCTTTTTTCCCTGCTTTGTTATGCTGTAATATTTGCGCACTTTATTTCCTGCTTCTTTCTCATATACAGTAAGCAGTCCTTTCTCTTCCAGATTGTGCAGCAGGGGGTACAGAGTTCCTGCTTTAAGCTCAAACACATTCTGGGAACGCTCACGCAATGCCTCGATCATCTCATAGCCATACATGTCCTTTTCTTCAAGCAGCTTTAGCAGAAGCATCGTAGTACTGCCTGAAATCAAACTCTTATCAATCTTCATCAAACGCCCTCCTTATATCGATTATCTATATATCTTTCTTTGATTATATATAGATAATCGATATATGTCAACGATAAAATCAATTGTTCCAAAAGTCTGATAAAAAATAAAATTTAGGGGTTTACAAACTCAAACTGTTATGATAGAATATCCTTTGTCGAGCGGAAGTGGCGGAATGGCAGACGCGCTAGATTCAGGTTCTAGTGGGAGTTAATCCTGTGAGAGTTCAAGTCTCTTCTTCCGCATCAATCCCGTAATCCGAGTGATTACGGGATTTTTGATTTTTCCGCGTAAAATATACTGATCACAATAAAAAGAGGACACTGCCACGTGTCCTTGATATGCTCTGTCTTTCTGCTTTATTCTGTTTTATTCAGCTGTTTAACGATCTGGTTTACATAAGTACTTAATCCGGCCACTAAAATTCCTTGTATCACAGCTGTAAATATTCCCATCGCTATATCCTGCCCGGTATCAAGCGGACAGGCTGCTGCCACCCATACTGCGCATATAACGATTCCGGCAGCGCCGAGAATGACCGGAATGTATTTGTCCGGTACAGCCTGTGCCTTTTTCAATCCAATTCCCACAAAATACAGGACAACTGCTACGATGAGAAGCTCTGGTTTTATATAATCCAGAATCTGATCCATATTATGTCCCCCTGTTTTTCCTTCTTACTTTCCATACTATGATCAACTTTCTCTTTTTGTACCGGATTAATTTGAAATTTCCTGTCAAAGTGCTATAATAGATTACATGGAAGCATAGCTCAGCTGGGATGAGCGTTCGCCTCACACGCGAGAGGTCACGGGTTCGAGCCCCGTTGCTTCCATTTTTTCATGCTTCTTCAACTTTTTTATTGTTCATACTCAGTCAGTATTCCGGATTTGATCAAGTCTTTCAGCAGCACTCTCGCCTCCCGCCGGATCTCTTCCAGAGGCGTATTCTCCTCATGGGATTCATTGACAAACCCCAGCATGCCAAAACATACAAAACCTGCAATCTTTTTGGGCGAATATTTAAGCGACAGACGTTTTTTTACATGCATTGTATGCATCTCCACCGTCTCAAGGATAATACTGTAAAGCCTGGATGCCAGATAAGGATTCTTCTCCGGATTTGTATACTGAAAAAAATCGAATCTGTCATAATATATTTCCAGGATCGCATCAAGCATATTTACATATCCCGCCGCCAGTTTACCTGACGGATTATTCTCCCTCTGCCGACGATAATAATCCTCTGTCCCGATCCGCAGCATGTCTTCAAATATATCATCAAGCAGAGCATATTTGTCATTATAGTGAGAATAAAATGTGATCCTGCTGACATCCGCCCTCCGACACAGTTCTGTGATCGAAATATGCTCAAAATCCTCCTTTGCAAGCATGTCGGTCAATGCAGTTTTCAGACTCCTTTTTGTTTTTGTAATACGCCTGTCTTCCATTTCTTATCATTTTTCCTTTTCTGTATAATTAGCTAACATTTTTTAATTATTGTTCATTGTTATTGAGTATGCATTTTGCTATAATTTTAACACCTGTTATAATAACGGTCAATCGAATTAAACTATGAAAAAATAAGGTTTCAGGAGGGGATAATATGCCGCGGACCGCGATCATGGCAGACAGCAACTGCGGAATCATGCCTGCAGAAGAGGCTGATTACGGAATTCACATTCTGCCCATGCCCATTATTATAGATGGGAAAACTTATTTCGAGGGAATCGATATCACCATGGAGGAATTCTACGGGAAACAGACTTCCGGTTCTGTTATCACGACATCCCAGCCCTCTCCGGGTGACGTGACTGACATGTGGGACCGCCTTCTCAGAACATATGATGAGATTGTATTTATCCCTATGTCCTCCGGACTGAGCAACACATGCCAGACTTCGCTTCTGCTCGCTGATGACGAGCCATATAAAGGCCGGGTATTCGTGGTCGACAACCACCGTATCTCGGTTACACAGGCACTGGCTGTTCTGGATGCAAAGACATTGGCCGATGAAGGAAAAACTGCATGTGAGATCAAAGACATTCTTGAAAAAGAAGCGATGGATGCTACGATCTATATCGCAGTAGACACACTGGAATACCTGAAAAAGGGCGGGCGCATCACAGCCGCAGCCGCAGCTCTGGGAACGATCCTGAAGCTGAAACCTGTCCTTACGATACAGGGCGACAAACTGGATTCTTACGCTAAAGCACGTGGCATGAAATCCGCGTTCCGCGTCATGCTGGAAGCTGTAAAGTCAGATATCACTTCCAGATTCTCCCACCTGCGGGAACAGGGGGTTCTGAAAGTCGGCATCGCCAATACAATGATGGATTCTGATAAACTGGAAGAATTTAAAGATGAGATGCGAAAGAACTTTCCTGATATGGAACTTGTATATTTTCCGCTCACGATGAGCATAGGGACACATGTAGGACCGGGCGGCCTCGGAATCGGAGCAGTACGGAGCAGATAAATTCGTATTTGTCGGAGAGACATCCTATGATAAAGCGCCCGAAAATCAATCGG
>DYCJ01000167.1 GCA_019418195.1 Clostridiales bacterium
AGCATTTGTATTCATGGGACATGGTACATCCCATACAGCTAACGTAACCTATGATCAGATGCAGACACAGATGGAAACACTCGGCTATGACAATGTATTTATCGGAACTGTGGAGGGTGAACCTGAAGAGACAGCATGCGAAGCGGTGATCGACAGTGTATCTGCCGCCGGCTACACGAAAGTCGTACTCCGTCCGCTGATGGTCGTTGCAGGAGATCACGCCAATAATGATATGGCAGGAGACGATGACGACTCCTGGAAGAGCATGTTTGAGGCGTCAGGAAACTTTGACAGTGTAGATACACAGATCGCAGGACTTGGCGAGATCAAAGCTATCCAGGACATTTATGTTGCCCATACAGCTGCTGTCATCGGGGAGTAGGTGAGTAGTATGAAGAAGAAACTGATCGCATTACTGTGTATAGGCGCCCTCGCCTGCATACCTGTCGGATGCTCCGGAGACACCGGACAGGATGATGCAGCGCAGACAACTGAGTCAGACAGTTCATCCGACGGAGCAGACGAAGCGGAAAATTCTGAGGGAGGCGCCCAGCCGGCTCTTGAAGACGGCGTATATACGGCCGATTTTGACACGGACAGCAGTATGTTCCATGTCAGCGAAGCGTGTGACGGAAAAGGAACTCTCACTGTCGAGAACGGCAAGATGACGATACATATCTCTTTGGCGTCCCAGAATATCGTCAATCTGTATCCCGGCCTTGCCGAGGATGCGCAGAAAGACGGTGCCGAACTGCTGGAACCTACAGTGGATACCGTAACATACAGTGACGGGATCTCGGAGGAGGTCAACGGATTCGACGTGCCCGTTCCGGCGCTTGATGAGGAATTTGACCTCGCTCTTATCGGGACAAAAGGGGTGTGGTATGACCATAAAGTCAGTGTATCCAACCCGGAACCAGCTGAATCATAAAGAAACATATTAAATCAGAATCTATATCCCCCGCTTTTTAAGGCGGGGGATCTTCCCTTATTTGATCGAGGGAAGATAAGACAGGTGTAATTATGAGTAATATAGAGACAACAAGTCTTACAGACGGTGAATATCTGGTGGACATAACAGTGGAGGGAGGAAGCGGCAGAGCTTCCGTTACCTCTCCGGCAGTCTTGACGGTAGAGGACGGATCCGCCTCCGTACAGATTGAATGGAGCAGTTCAAACTATGATTATATGAAACTTGGCGATGAGACGTATCTTCCGGTAAATGAAGACGGAAACTCCGTATTTGAGCTTCCGGTGGAAGCGTTTGATACGCCGATTACAGTGATTGCGGATACGACAGCGATGAGCACTCCACACGAGATTGAATATACGTTTACTTTTGAGGGCGCTTCTGTCACACCTGCCGGAAAGGCGGGGGTGCAGATTCCCGTTCTGATCGCCGGAGCATGTGTATGTATTGCTGCTGCGGTATGTGCGTTCTGTATTGTAAAAAGAAGAAAAAGGAAACAAAAACAATGAGAAAAAAATTACTGACAATCCTGCTGTGTGTTCTCATGCTCTGCATGCTGAGCGCCTGTACAAAAGAGCAGGATACATTCTCAATTGATAATAGAAATACAGATATCAGTGAAGATCTGGAGCTCACTGGGACAATGGAACTGGATTATGCGGACCAGTTTGCAGTTGATTATTATAAGGATGGATTTGCTCTTGTCACTACATCCGACGGCTCACAGTATCTGGTGATCCCGGAAGGGCAGGAAGCGCCGGAGGATCTGCCGGAGGATATCGTGCTTTTGCAGCAGCCCATTGACAATGTTTATCTTGTGGCATCTGCTGTTATGGATATGTTCGTCTCTATGAATGCGTTGGATACGGTCAGATTCAGTGCTCTGGATGCAGACGGATGGTACATAGAGCCTGCAAAGGAAGCAATGGAATCCGGCGATATCATATATGCAGGCAAATATTCTGCTCCTGATTATGAGCAGATCATAGAAGGCGGATGCGGCCTGGCCATCGAAAATACAATGATCTACCACACCCCAGAAGTGAAAGAACAGCTTGAGAAGTTCGGCATCCCGGTTATGGTCGATTATTCCAGTTACGAACAAAATCCTCTGGGGAGGACCGAATGGATCAAGCTTTATGGACTGCTGGCAGGTCATGAAGGGGAAGCTCAGGCGGCATTTCTCTCCGAGAAAGAGGCTTTTGAATGCGTCAGCGGAGCGGAACCGACCGGCAAGACTGTCGCTTTTTTCTACATCACCTCTGCCGGCGAGGCAAATGTGCGCAGACCGTCCGATTATCTCCCGAAAATGATCGAGATGGCGGGCGGGAAATACATTTTCACCCAGTCGGAAGAGGATACGAGTACATCCTCGACTATGAGCATGGAGATGGAAGAATTCTATGCGCAGGCAAAAGATGCAGATTATATTATCTATAACAGTACGATCGACGGAGAGTTATCCAGTGTTGATGAATTGGTGGCCAAGAATCAGCTCCTTGCGAATTTCCGGGCTGTCCAGGAAGGAAATGTCTACTGCACTTCTAAAAACCTGTATCAGTCCACAATGGAGCTGGGGACGATCATTTCGGATATCCACGGGATGCTGACCGATGACGATGAAGATCTGACCTATCTGTACAGACTGGAGAAGGAACCATGAGAAAACAGCGAAGATATATTTTGGCATTTCTGATACTGATTCTGTTGATGCTGGTGTTTTTAGTACTGAATATCTGTATCGGAAGTGTGGGCATTCCGCTCTCTGATATTCCGGTAATCTTAAGTGGAAAGGCGCCTGATGCCACTACCGGAGATATCGTCATACAGATCCGCATTCCCCGGGCTCTGGCTGCCGTACTTCTTGGCGGAGCTCTGGGACTGTCCGGCTATCTGCTTCAGACCTTTTTTCACAATCCGATCGCCAGTCCGTTCACTTTAGGAATTTCATCCGGAGCAAAGCTGGTAGTAGCCCTTGCAATGGTTGCCTCTCTGGGTTTTTCTGTCCATCTGAGCTCCTGGCTCATGATCGCTGCGGCTTTTGTCGGTTCTATGATCTGTATGGGATTTGTGATCCTGGCGTCCCGAGTGATCAACCATATGTCCATGCTGATCGTCAGTGGAGTCATGATCGGCTATATCTGTTCTGCAATCACTGATCTGGTCGTCACCTTTGCCGATGACGAGAATATTGTAAATCTCCATAATTGGTCGCAGGGCAGTTTTTCTGGCATTATCTGGGACAATGTAGCAGTCATGGCGGTTGTTGTCCTTGTCACGGCGTTCTGCGTCTTTCTTCTGTCTAAGCAGGTCAGTGCCTACCAGATGGGTGAGTCCTACGCCCGCAGCATGGGACTCAATGTGGGAGCTTTCCGTGTGGTACTGGTTATTCTCTCCAGTATTCTTTCCGCCTGTGTGACTGCGTTCGCAGGGCCGGTATCTTTTGTCGGCATTGCAGTGCCTCATCTGGTAAAGAGCCTGTTTGGGACAGCTCGTCCGATCCTTATGATCCCGGCATGTTTTCTGGGCGGGGCTTCGTTTTGTCTGTTTTGCGATCTGCTTGCGAGGACCCTGTTTGCTCCGACCGAACTTTCTATCAGTACGGTGACTGCTGTGTTTGGCGCACCGGTTGTTATTTATATCATGATCCATCGAAAAAAGGAGAAAGCAGAAGAGAATTATGGATGAGTTCTATTTCTATACAGAGGGGCTGACCGTAGGATATCATGGCGTCCCTCTTATCAAAAATATTGAGATACAGCTTAAAAAAGGAGAGATCCTGACCCTGATCGGTCCCAACGGCGCAGGGAAGACGACGATCCTGCGTAGCATCATCCGACAGCTGTCCCCTTTGTGCGGGACTGCATGGCTCGACGGGAGAAAGATTCAGCAGATGACGGGAAATGAACTTGCACGTGAACTTGCCGTTGTCCTCACAGAACGGATCCGGCCGGAAATGATGACATGCGGCGACGTGGTTGCCACCGGAAGATATCCTTACACAGGAAAATTCGGCGTCCTCTCCGGCGAAGACAGGCGTATTGTGGATGAATCCATGGAACTGGTACGCATCCACGAGCTGCGGGAACGTGACTTTGATAAGATCAGCGACGGACAAAAGCAGCGTGTGATGCTTGCACGGGCGCTTTGCCAGCAGCCTGACCTGATCGTGCTGGATGAGCCCACCTCATTTCTCGATATCCGCTACAAGCTGGAATTTCTTACAATTATCCAGAAAATGGCAAGGACGCGGAACCTGTCTGTGCTCATGTCGCTTCATGAGCTGGATCTGGCGGGCCGGATTTCTGATAAGATCGCATGCGTAAGAGGTGACAGGATTGACCGGTTCGGTACACCGGAAGAGATATTTACGAAAGGGTACATCCCTGAACTTTACCAGATGACGGAAGGCTCTTATGATGAACGGACCGGAGATCTGGAACTGCCTGGTATCACCGGTGAGCCCCGGGTTCTTGTTATCGCTGGAAACGGGGAAGGAACTGCTGTGTTTCGACAGCTCCAGCGGGAGGGCATCCCTTTTGCCGCCGGGATCCTGTGGGAGAATGATCTGGATTACCCTTCTGCAAAGGCACTGGCATCTGAGGTTGTCAGCGTGAAAGCCTTCCAGAATATCACAGACGCTCAGATCATGCGCATGAAACAGCTCGCAGATCAATGCCAGAGAGTGGTATGCGCGCTGGATATGAACGCTATGTCAGGAGCTGCTGCTCCCATGCGGGAGATTGTCGACTATGCAGCGAAACAAATTGTGCGATTTGAAATAAAATAATATAAAATCGCACGATTTCGTTGATGAAACATGGAAAATCGAATATAATATAGGTATCAAAAGGCAAGGGAGGTATTTAGATGATCGTAACAGCTACAGAATTCAAGACTAATTTTGGAAAGTATCTTGATTTATTACGTTCTGAGGATATTTATATTACTCGAAATGGAAAAACCGTTGCAAAAATGGTAAATCCGAATGTTTCTGCAGTGGAAACTATCAGCGGAATGCTGGCGGGTAAACTGGCGGATGACTATGATGCAAAGATGCTTAGGGAAGAAAGGCTTGCTAAATATGAGGATAATGATTGATACAAACATTTTTCTGGACGTTCTGACAGAGAGAGAACCGTTTTTTGAGGATTCAAAGGCCGTCCTGGAGTTGTGCGAGAACAAAAAAGTCCAGGGGTTTCTTCCGGCATCCAGTGTAACAGATATATTTTATTTGGTTCGCCGCCAACTGCATAGTACTGATCTGGCGTATAAGGCGCTTGGCTCAGTTTTGGATATAGCAAAAGTGCTCACAGTAACGAATGAAGATGTGATGAATGCTTATTTGCAGAGAGCATCTGATTTTGAGGATTGTCTGCTTGCAACCTGTGCGAAGGCAAACCAGTGTAAGGCAATTGTGACAAGAAATAAGAAGGATTTCCTTGCTTTTGGAATTACATTACTTTCCCCGGAAGAACTGTTGAAACTTTATTCATGAAATTATCCTCGCTTTTCTATCAGTATGTCTAATCCGAGTATATTAATGATTTTTAGCGTTTTTTCTAATTCGACCGTAGGTTTTCCACGTTCCAGGTCAGAAATAAAGCTGACACTGAATCCCGTGAATTCGGATAAATATGTCTGAGTATAGTGG
>DYCJ01000168.1 GCA_019418195.1 Clostridiales bacterium
CATCCCAATACAAAGGGCGGACAGCTCATGGCGCAGACGGCTTACAGGGTGATCCAAAATTCAGTAGAAAAATGACAACTAGGAGGAACAGTAATGGCAATTATACAGGGGACGTATCTGTCGGATGCGTTAAAAAGATCGATCACATATCATGTTTATCTTCCAAATGACACGGCGGATGAGATGAAGACAGAATATTATGAACGGCCGGCGAAAGTGCTCTATCTGCTCATAGGGTATTCCGGCGCATCCATCGACTGGGTGACCGGAAGCCTGATCTTTGGGGCCGCGCAGAAATACAATGTGACGGTGGTTATGGTTTCAGGAGAAAACAGCTTCTATCTGAATCAGAAAGGGACCGGAAGGGCATATGAGGACTTCGCAGGGCGTGAACTGCCGGAATATATAAATAAAACATTCCACATTGATACGTCACGTGAGAACACATGGATTGGCGGCGTGTCAATGGGCGGGTTCGGTGCGATACATACAGGTCTTGGGTTTCCGGAGCGGTTCGGGAAGATCATCGCGTTGTCTTCGGCGTTGATCATACACGAAATCAAGGATCAGAAGCCGGGATTTAAAAATAGTATGGCGGATTACGATTATTATACTTCTGTATTCGGGCCGCTCGACCAGCTGGAAGAAAGCCGGAATAATCCGGAGAAGCAGATAAGGGAACTGCTGAAAAACGGGAAAACAATACCGGATCTTTATATGGCGTGCGGAACGGAAGATTTTCTCCTTGAAGAAAATCGAGCGTTCAGAGATTTCCTCGCAGAAAAAGGCGTATCTCTTTGTTATAAGGAAAGCCCGGGGATACATGACTGGAAGTTCTGGAATGAATATCTTGATAAAGGCATCCGCTGGGCATTGGAGGAATAAATATGAGGATCTGGTTCAGAGAGACGGAACAGGCGCTGGGCAGAAGAGCCCCGCTTAATATGGATTTCGATACAATGAGAGCAAAAACAGGAGAGCAGGAAGGCATTATTTGTACAGATGAGAGAATGTACATCAGACTCCGGTATGAATACGGGGACAGGCTTGAGCTTCAGGTAATCGATGGGGAGACCTATCCTTTTGAACGTCTTGGTAATGGATACTGGATACTTTCACTGGCTGATTTTCACGAATTTTGTTATGTAAAAGTGATGCTGGACGGGAACTGGGTGCTGTCACCCTATCTGCCGATTGGATATGGGGACAATCATCCGATGAACTTCCTTGATCTGTCGGACAACAGAGAAAGTGAGGCGACTATAGCGGCACATGGAACCATATGCCGGGAGCAGTATCACGCGCATGTAAGCCGGCGGGATAAATTTTGTTATGTATACACACCGCCGGGATATGCGGATGAAAATGAAAAATATCCGATCCTTTATCTCCAGCACGGATATGGAGAGAATGAACTGGGATGGCTTTATCAGGGACGACTGGCGGAAACGGTTGACAGACTGATTTATTCGGGAAAGATAAAACCGATGCTGATCGTAATGGCAGACGGGATGATGCGCTGCACAGAGGAAAATGGCAGTGTGGTACACAGACCGGAGCTTTTTACAGAGGAACTGATTGAAGATATCATGCCGCTCGTAGAGAACCGGTATCGTGTGAAAAACGGCGGAAAATATCATGCGATAGCGGGATTGTCTATGGGCTCCCTGCAGACATGTATGACTGTCTTTAACAATCCCGGGCTCTTTGAATGGGCGGGGCTTTTTAGCGGATTTATGAGCAATATATTTGACGGAAATGATACGCATCTGGAAAATCTGAAACAAAATGCGGACAGCTTTGAGCATTCGATCAGGCTTTTCTTCCGCGCTATGGGAAAAGACGATCCGTTCTGGCCGGTATTTGAGAAAGATGACAGATTTTGTGAAGAATACGGAATACGATGCGTCAGAAAAGTATACGACGGAGCGCATACGTGGAATGTATGGAGGAGCTGTATAAAAGACTTTCTTCCGTTGTTATTTCGGGAGAATGATTGACATTTGTGAAAGCAGATTATATAATGAATGGCGAAACAAGGGCGTTTTCTTATGGGGGAGAACGCCCTTTTGTCTTTTGGGAGGAGCATACTGTCAGCTCAGCCATGCCATTCATAATTTGGCAGGCGGTACAAAGCTGACGTACCTAAAATATGTCTGCCAAATTATTCATGCAGGGCGTCCGCCCTATAACGCCTGATATGCAATTTCCCATCAGGAAACCAGTCTCCATGGCAAAATAGCATATCCGCCGTTGCATGACTGAACTGGTAACTCAAATGAAAAGGAGGTTTCATTTTATGCATAACTATACAAGAGAGGATATTCTGCGCCTGGTGGAAGAGGAGGATGTCGCTTTCATCCGCCTTCAGTTTACGGATATCTTCGGGACGATGAAAAACATGGCGGTGACCGTCAGCCAGCTGGAGAAAGCGCTGGATAACCGCTGTATGTTCGATGTCTCTTCTCTCGACGGCCTTTCCGGGGAAGAAGATTCGGATATGTATCTTTATCCGGATCTGAGCACGTTTGAGATATTTCCGTGGCGTCCGCAGCAGGGCAAGGTGGCACGCCTGATCTGTGATGTATACCGGACAGACGGAACGCCCTATGAGGTCGATCCGAGATATGTGCTGAAAAAAGCGATCGCACATGCCGCAGAACTTGGGTATACGCTTAATGCAGGACCCGAGTGCGAGTTCTTCCTGTTCCATACGGATGACGACGGTCTTCCTACTACGCTCACACATGAGAGGGGCGGGTATTTTGATGTCGGTCCGGTCGATTTCGGTGAAAATGCAAGGCGTGATATGGTGCTGACTCTCGAAGATATGGGGTTCGAGATAACGTCTTCCCATCATGAGATCGCCCCGGCACAGCATGAGATCGATTTCCGGTATGATGAGGCTCTGGTGACAGCGGATAATCTCATGACATTTAAGATGGTGGTGAAGACGATCGCGAAACGTCACGGTCTGCATGCAACATTTATGCCGAAACCGAAAATCGAGACTTACGGATCCGGTATGCACATTAATCTGTCCTTAAACCGTGGCGGTGTGAATGCATTTCAAAGTGAAACAGACCCGAATGGATTAAGCAGAGACGGGTACTATTTTATTGGTGGCCTGATGAAACATATGAAAGCGGTCACATGTATCACGAATCCCACAGTCAACTCTTACAAAAGATTCGTGCCGGGATATGAGGCGCCGGTCTATATGGGGTGGTCTTCGAAGACGAGAGGACCGTTGATCCGTGTGCCGTCAGGAAGAGGAGAGAATACAAGGATTGAGTTGAGGAGCCCGGATGCAACGGCAAACCCATATCTTGCTCTCGCTGTGCTTCTTATGGCCGGGCTGGACGGTATCGAGAATCAGATCATGCCGCCTGACTGCATTGACGAGAATATCCAGAAAATGCCGCCGGAGCGTCGTGCGCAGCTCGGTGTCCAGGAACTGCCGAGGTCTCTGAAAGATGCGGTGGAAGAACTGGAAAAGGATGAGCTGATCCGGAATGTACTGGGAGAAAAGCTTGCACAAAAGATCATTAAAGCACAGAAGAAAGAATATAAAGCATATTGTATGCAGGTGACCGACTGGGAGATCGAGAACTATTTGTACAAGATGTGATACCAGTCCGCTCATGCGCAGGAATTGTCTTACGGCACTGTGCAAGCTTGCTTGCAAAGAGTGCCGGATGACAATTACGGCATATGGCGGACGCCATACAGTGAGATGGAGCCGTAAGCGGCGGAATCGAACTGAGCGCATGAGCAGAGCGGACGCCATACAGTGAGATGGAGCCGCGAGCGGCGGAATCGAACTGGGCGCATGAGCAGAGCGGACGCCATACAGTGATACATTGAGCACTTAGCGAGGTGTTATCGAGCTTAGTGCATGCGAAGACGTATAGAAAAAGACAGCAGGAGGTGGCACGGATTTGAGCAACATTATTGTGGCATTTTCCAAGCGGGAAAATGCAGTGAATATACGGAATATCCTTGTAAAATCCGGGCTCGAAGTGTCTGCTGTCTGCCAGAGCGGAGCGAAGGTGCTGCAGTATGCGGAAATGTGGAGTGACGGGATCGTGATATGCGCGCATCAGATGCAGGATATGCACTATACACAGATGAGGGAATACCTTCCGGAAGGATTCGAAATCCTTCTGATCGCACCGGCTGATAAGTGGGCCGACGGTCTTCCGGACGGCGTTGTGGGGGTGCCGATGCCCCTGAAAATATACGATCTTGTCAATACGATTGAAATGATCCTGCAGACACAGTACAGAAGGCGGAGAAAAAAGCGCGAGGCAGGTAAAAAGCGAAGTGATAAAGAACGTCAGATCATAGAACAGGCGAAAGCGCTTCTGATGGAACGCAATCATATGACCGAGGACGAAGCCCACAAATATGTGCAGAAGACCAGTATGGAAAGTGGTACGGATATGACAGAGACTGCACGGATGATACTGACGATAATGGATAAATAGCATCATATAATTTCCGGTTGGATTCTGCCGGGGGCATGTGTATAATGGGAGTATAATAAATATTACACAGAAAGTATGGGGTATGACTATGAAATTTACAAAGATGCAGGGGCTTGGCAATGACTACGTATATGTGAACTGCTTCAGAGAAAAGATTGATGATCCGTCAGCGCTGGCGGTCAGGATCAGTGACCGTCACTTTGGGGTCGGCTCGGACGGGCTTATCATGATCAATCCGTCTGATAAGGCGGATTTTGAGATGGAGATGTATAATGCTGACGGCTCCCGTGGAGAAATGTGCGGGAATGGTATCCGCTGCGTTGCAAAATACGTATATGACTACGGTCTGACAGATAAAACGCACATATCAGTGGATACGCTGGCCGGGATCAAATATCTTGACCTTACAGTGGAAAACAGGAAAGTGAAACTGGTGAAAGTTGATATGGGAAAACCGGAATTGGATCCTGCCAGAATTCCGGTTATTGCAGAGGGGGACAGGGCGGTAAACGAGCCGATCCTTGTAGATGGAAAGGAATATCATATGACCTGTGTTTCGATGGGGAATCCGCATGCAGTTGTGTATGTTGACTGTAATGTAAATGAACTTCCCCTGGAGATGATCGGTCCGAAGTTTGAGAATCATGAACGTTTCCCGAACAGGGTCAACACAGAATTTGTACGGGTGCTGGACAGGAATACAGTGGAGATGCGTGTATGGGAGCGCGGTTCGGGAGAGACGCTTGCCTGCGGGACCGGCGCATGTGCAGTTACCGTATCCTGCATCCTTAACGGGCTGACAGAGGATGAGATTACTGTGAAACTTCTTGGTGGTGATCTGCAGATCAGATGGGACCGGGAGAAAGACACGGTCTATATGACAGGACCGGCGGAGGTTGTATTTGACGGGGAGTGGGGAGAATAAGATAAGAATATAATCCGGAGATGAAGAAAAAAACGCAAAGCCTCATTATAGAAGCTTTGCGTTTTGATAAATAAAAAAATCGGAGTGACAGGATTTGAACCTGCGACCTCTACGTCCCGAACGTAGCGCTCTACCAAGCTGAGCCACACTC
>DYCJ01000169.1 GCA_019418195.1 Clostridiales bacterium
AAGAAGGAGGAGCAGTTATAATGTATGAGAAAATGAAAGCAAGAGTAAACTGGCCAATCACAATCCTTCTGTTTATCGGACTTATTACAGTAGCATTTCCGCTGTATATGACGATTGTAATCGCATTTAAGCAGCCGTCTGAGATGACCAACAGTATCTCGGGGATCCTGTCCCTGCCGGCACACTGGAGCCTGAGCAACTTCGCACAGGCAATGGAACTGACAGACTTCTGGCGTTCCCTGGGGAACAGCTTACTGGTAACGATCAGTACGGTCGTGCTGTGTATCCTGCTTCATTCTCTGATGGGATTCGCAGTAGGAAGAAATAAAGCGCACAGCAAGATTTACAATCTGGTATATCTGTTTATCGTAAGCGGTATGTTTGTTCCGTTCGCGATCCTGATGATGCCCCTGGCAAAACAGACTGCGGAGATGCATCTCGATAATTGGGCTGGCGTTATCATCCTTTATGTGGTATTCTATATGCCGATGAATTTACTTCTATACACAGGATACCTTGTAAATATCCCGATCGCACTTGAAGAAGCGGCGAGAGTGGACGGAGCGAGCACATGGCGTACATTCTGGAAGATCATCTTCCCGATCATGAAGCCCATGCATGCGACAGTTGCGGTTATTACGGCCCTGGCAGTATGGAACGATGTTATGACTCCTCTGATCATTATGTCAGGAAAAGGATCAAACACGCTGCCGCTGGCACAGCTTACGTTCCAGACACAGTTCGGTACGAACTACAACCTGGCGTTTGCATCCTATCTGCTGGCTCTGATCCCGATTATCATCTTCTATGTAATCTGCCAGAAACATATTATCAACGGAGTGGTAAACGGCGCTGTGAAATAAGTGAGCCCTGATGCGCACACGCGCGTCTTACCCGGGCGGGTGTTATGTGCGAAGAAGTACATTCACCCGCCCTTTTCCTTTAAACTAAATATTCACAGATCAGGAGAAAATATTATGAGCATAGTATATGACGAGGCGCAGAAGACGTTTACTCTTCATACGAAGAACACAACATATCAGATGCAGGTGGACAAGTATGGTTTCCTGCTGCATTTGTATTACGGGAAATATGCAGAAGGCTGCATGGACTATCTGCTGACTTATTATGACAGGGGGTTTTCCGGCAATCCGTATGACGCCGGAAATGACAAGACATACTCAATGGATTCTCTGCCGCAGGAATTTCCTTCCCTGGGAACGGGAGATTACCGTACACCGGCGTGTATTATCAAGAATACGGACCGGACCTACTGCAGTGACTTCCGATATGAAAGCTACAGCATCCGGGACGGAAAATATGCGCTGGAAGGACTTCCGGCAGTCTATGCGGATGACAGTGAAGCGCAGACTCTTGAAGTGGTGCTTGAAGACCGGGTGACCGGGGTGCAGGCAGTACTTCTTTACGGTGTGCTCCCGGAGTATGATATTATCACGAGGAGCGTGCGCATCGTAAACGCAAGCAGCGGACATATTTCTGTCAAGAAACTTGCTCCGGCATGTCTGGACATGGTGGGCGGACAGTATGACTTTATTACTTTCTACGGACGCCACGCGATGGAGAGGAATATGCAGAGGATGCCGGTCGGACACGGCGTACAGAAGATCGGAAGCCTGAGAGGATCATCAAGCCACCAGTATAATCCGGCTGTCATTATGGCGGAACGCGAGACGACGGAAGATGCGGGAGGCTGCTATGCAATGGCATTTGTATACAGCGGCGGTTTCCAGAGTGAGGCCGGACAGGATCAGTATTACCAGACGAGGCTGCTCATGGGATTCCCGGAAGAGCAGTTTGCGTATCCGCTCAGTGCCGGTGAAGAATTCCAGTCTCCTGAGGTTATTATGAGTTATTCTTCAGAGGGGCTTGCAAAATTGTCCCAGAACCTTCACCGCTGTATGAGGAAGCATCTGTGCCGCGGCAAATATAAAGAAGTCGTAAGACCGATCCTCTTAAACAGCTGGGAAGCTTCTTATTTTGATTTTACAGGAGAGTCGCTTCTCAAACTGGCGTCCGAGGCGGCGAAGCTCGGCATTGAGATGTTCGTAATGGACGACGGCTGGTTCGGTAACCGTGACAGTGAGCTGAGAGGACTTGGAGACTGGAAAGTAAACGAAGAGAAACTTGGATGTACGCTCGGAGAACTGATCGAGAAGATCAACGGCATGGGACTGAAATTCGGTATCTGGATCGAGCCGGAGATGGTGAATGAGGACAGTGATCTCTACAGAGAACATCCGGACTGGGCGTTCGTAATTCCGGGACGCCGTCCGAACCGTTCCAGACATCAGCTTGTACTTGATTTCTCAAGAAAAGAAGTGGTAGATCATATTTATGATCAGATCTGTTCCGTTCTGGATCAGGGGAATGTTGAATATATCAAATGGGATATGAACCGCAGTATTTCAGACGTATATTCCGCAACGGCGGACAGCCAGGGCAGAGTGCTGCACGATTATGTGCTGGGACTTTATGATTTCCTTGAGCGTCTGGTGAACCGGTATCCGAATATCCTGATCGAAGGCTGCAGCGGCGGCGGCGGACGTTTTGACGCAGGTATGCTGTACTATACCCCGCAGATCTGGTGCAGCGATAATACAGATCCGATCGACAGACTGGAGATCCAGTATGGTACATCGTTTATTTATCCGGCTTCCTGCGTAGGATCCCATGTATCCGCTTCGCCGAATCATCAGACTGAGAGAGTGACGCCGATGAAGACACGCGGAACTGTAGCTCTTGCCGGTACATTCGGGTATGAGCTGAATCTGAATGAGCTGAGCGAGGAAGAGAAAGCGGAGATCCGCAGACAGATCGCAGAATACAAGGAGTATGCAGCTCTGGTCCAGCGGGGGCTCTATTACCGCCTTACAAATCCGCAGACAGATAACCAGGGAGCATGGGAGTTTGTGTCAGAGGATCAGAGAGAAGCACTGGTCCAGGTGGTCGGTATTAAAAAGCATGCGAATATGACGGTCGATTACATCAAGGTCAAAGGGCTGAAAGAGAATACGATGTACCGCGAGACAACGACCGGGAAACTGTACAACAGTACGGCCCTGCGGGAAGCAGGTGTGCCGAAGCCGGTGCTCCACGGAGAATATCAGGCATATCAGTGGCATTTCGTACAGATAGATTGATAAGTATATGCATTATCGTGGACCGGAAGAACAGCCAGCCAGCCCGGCGCGGCTTAGGTCAGACTGTTTTTCTGGCAGGAAAGTTTAAGATAACGGGAGATATAGGATTATGGCAAAGAAATCAAGAGCAGTCAGAAAGAAAGAGGCCGCAGCAAGTACAAAGCCGGCTGCCGCTGTAAAAGCAGCAGCCGATACAAAAGCGGAGGCAGAGGCAGAAGTGAAAGCAAAGGCAGAGGCCGGGGCAAAGAAGAAAGCGGAGGCAGAAGCGAAAAAGAAAGCGGAAGCTGAGAAGAAAGCGAAAGCTGCAAAGGCGGCAGCAGAGAAAAAAGAGGAGAATAACAGAGTCTTCGCGCAGCGGCTGGAACGCCATCATGACGAGCTGCGCTGGCTCTATATGGAACTGTACGGCAACGACGATATGTTTGCAGAGCTGTGCGGTCAGATGAAATATTACTATGATGAGCGTAATGAAAAGTTAAAGAAGCTTGATGCAGAGCGCGAGGCTGAGGGTGAATGGTATCGTAAGCGTGATATGCTCGGTATGATGATGTATATTGACAACTTTGCCGGAAATATCAAAGGAGTGCAGGAGAAGCTTTCATATATCGAGAAATGTAATGTAAATTATGTCCATCTGATGCCGTTTCTTGATTCTCCGAAGGGCCGTTCCGACGGCGGTTATGCGGTGGCTGACTTCCGTAAGGTAAAGCCGGAACTCGGGACGATGGAGGATCTGTCCGAACTGGCGGAGAAATGCCACGAAAAAGGCATCAGCCTGTGCATGGATTTTGTGATGAACCACACATCCGAGGATCATGAGTGGGCAGTGAAGGCGCGTCAGGGAGACGGCGAGTATATGAGCCGCTACTTCTTCTATGCGGACCCGTCCATCCCGCAGGAATATGAAAAGACGGTCCCGCAGGTATTCCCGACAACAGCACCGGGCAATTTCACTTACCTTCCGGAGCCTGGACACTATGTGATGACGACATTCTATCCGTACCAGTGGGATCTGAATTACCGAAATCCGCGCGTGTTCAATGAGATGATGTACAATTTCCTCTATCTGGGAAACCAGGGTATGGATATCATCCGTATCGACGCGGTGCCGTATATCTGGAAAGAGCTGGGAACGAACTGCAGAAATCTCCCGCAGGTACACACGATCGTCCGTATGATGCGCATGATCGGTGAGATTGTGTGCCCGGGAATCGTGCTGCTCGGCGAGGTCGTCATGGAGCCGGACAAGGTAGCTCCGTATTTCGGAACAGTAGAAAAGCCGGAGTGCCATATGCTCTATAACGTGACGACAATGGCAACTACGTGGAATACGGTGGCGACAAGGGACATCCGTCTTCTCAGAAAACAGATGGATATTGTATGCGCACTGCCGAGAGAATACACATTCCTCAATTATCTGAGATGTCATGACGATATCGGCTGGGGGCTGGACTACGATACCTTGAGGACATGGGGCATGGAGGAAGTGCCTCATAAGAAATACCTGAATGATTATTTCCAAGGGAAGACTGAAGGAAGTGTCAGCCGGGGCGAGCTCTACAACGAAGATCTGGTGACCGGAGACGCAAGATTCTGTGCGACAACAGCGTCCATGTGCGGTGTTGAGAGCGCAGGCTTTGAGCAGGATGAGGAGAAGATGGACCGGGCGATCACGAAGGATGTGATGCTCCATGCCTATATGTTCACCCAGTCGGGCATCCCGATGCTCTACAGCGGAGATGAGATCGGGCAGGTAAATGACTATACCTATAAGGATGATCCTGAGAAAGCCCCGGACTCCCGCTATATCCACAGAGGAAAATTCAACTGGGATCTGGTGGAGAATATCAAGGATAAAAGCAGTGTACAGGGACGCATTTTCAATGCTCTTGGAAAACTGGAAAAAATCCGCAGAAGCGAGCCTGTATTTAATGCAGATGCCAAAGTGTGGACAAAAGACTACAGTGATCAGTCGATACTCTGGATCGTCCGCAGGGCAGAGGGAGAAGAACTCCACGCAGTGTTTAACTTCAGCGATTACCCGAAGACAGTATGGATGCCGGAGAAAGCGGAGTATACGAATCTTTTAAGCGGCGGTATGGACGACATCGTGACCGTGGATATGCCGGGATGGGGATTCTTCTGGATGAAAAGAAAACTGTAAAATATAATGATTGCTAAGATATAAGACCGGAAAACCGGACAGGATTTAAAAACTATCCAGTTTTCCGGTCACTTTTTGTGAAAAAGTTCATTAAAATACACAAAAAAGAGATGAAAACGCATGAAAAAATATTAAAAGTAAATAATTGACCATAAATTCGGAAAAAAAGGAAAAGTATTATCCTCTATTAA
>DYCJ01000017.1:0-1864 GCA_019418195.1 Clostridiales bacterium
CCATAATATAGTCCACAGACTCCGGCTGTGCAGGTGTGTATTTATCATCCATGGAATAACTTGAATATACTACATTGCCGCCGGCATCAAAAATGACCCCGCCTGTATTGTCCCGCAGTTGGCTGGAAAAAGGCTCCAAAACCGCCTGGTAATCCAGCGTCATGACGAGAACCGCCGTGACATCGTCATCATAGAACTTCCGGCAGGCTGTGATCTCCTGCCTGGAGCCGCGGCGGACCGACCACTGCAGAAGCGTGCTGTCATCCATGTCGGCATACCATGGCTGCTCTCCCGCCTCGGCCAGAGGTAGAAGTGTATCTCCGTGAGCCACTTGGATACTCTCCGAATACAGCGTGATCTCTTTAATCTCCTTATGATAGATCTGGGGCATCTGGAGCAGGGGATCTGCCACATTGACATACTCAAGATAAGCTTCATAATCAGATTCCGGTTCTGTCGTCAGTATCGACCGGAGATCCTGAGAATAAGAGAGATAATCTACAAGATTCTCATAGATCATCTCCTGGTTTTCAATCGCCTCCACCGACTGTTCCAGTGTATTCTCCATACTATCCACTTCATTTTCGCGGAGAATGCTCACCATACCGCTCTGCATATAGATTACAATGATCACGACAGGGATCAGCCCGGCTGCAAGTATGAGCAGGGTAAGTTTATACCGGTATTTAAGATTCTTGAACTTCCTGTATAGATTCTTCATCTGTTATTCCCTTTCTGCAGGATTCCGGAGAAGCCCCGAAAAACTCCCGGAAACTGCGGCAGAAATACGAGCTGTTTGAAAATCCCACTTCTTTTGCAATCTGTGAGATTTTCTTATTCGTATTCTCGAGAAGTTCTTTCGCCTTATTCATCCGCACTTCGCGGACAAAACGATTCAGAGTAACCCCTGTCTCCTCTTTAAAGATCGCACTGAGGTATCCCGGTGATAGATATACAAGCGCGGCCAGCTTCTCCGGTCCCAGCTCCTTCTCACCATAATGGTGATATATGTAATTCTTTACCGTGGTTATCTCTCCACGGAATCCGTCCTGCTGATCCTGTATATATTTTTCAAGCTCCTCCACGGCTCCTGAGACAATATCGACCACATCACTGATCTTCCTGCAGTGATAGAGCCGGTCCACCTTTTTCGAAAGGACTTTTTCGTCTGTCGGATCCATCTGCTCGTAAATTTCCTTCAGGATGCTTGAAAATACGAATTTCACATACATCTGTGAAAACTTCTCTCCCGCCTTGTATTTCTGCTCCAGCCTGCCGAAATCCTGCCTGAGGTGTGCTATGTCTTTGTATTTGATATCATGGCTGATCTGTTCCATGATCTCAGAATCTTCTCCGGCTGCATCCTGTGTATTCTCGCCAGTTTCGCCACTTAAGAACACATGATGACCAGGCTGATAGAACTGTTCTTCCAGAAGCTTTTCCAGCCTGCGGAATTCCTCCGGCATACTTCTCCAGTTTTCAACCGGTTTGCTGACCGCAAAATAGCAGTCAGTCTCAAACTGCTGCAGAAAGAACTGGCGGAGCGAATCTGCCAGCGCCCTGTAATTCGTATATTTCTCTGTAAATAATAGAAGGGACTCGTTTGAATTCAAATTAACATAATAGATTTCCCTCTGGATCTGGTCTCGCAAAGCACCGGTAAAGTGCTCCTCTTCTGTCTCAAAGAACCCGTTAGACGCGCTTACCAGGATCATACGTACACAGCGGCTGAGGATATGGTCTCCGCCAGCCGTCAGTTTTTCCAGTTTGACCGCATTCTCCTTATTCGATGTATAAAGGTAATCGATAAAGAAATATTTCGTCAGATAGTCTGTCTGCCGTTCCCGCTGTTCTCTCTCAGACA
>DYCJ01000017.1:1930-20461 GCA_019418195.1 Clostridiales bacterium
TTCGAAAACTCTTCCGGATCCACCGGTTTTAAGACATAGTCAACCACACCATAGCGAAGCGCTTCCCTTGCATAAGAAAAATCATTATATCCGCTAAAAATCACGATCTCCATGTCCTCATTCGTTTCCCTCACCTGCCGGACAAGCTCCAGGCCGTTCATGTATGGCATCTTTACATCAGAGAAAAGAATATCCACATGATTGGATGCGAGGACGCCCATTGCATCTTTCCCATTAGTGGCTTCTAATATCCTGAATTCCTCTTTTTCCCGTTTCAGGAGAAATTTAATCCCGTTTCTTTCCAGTTTCTCATCATCTACTATCAGAATTGTAAGCATTGTACCCTCCCTTTTTCATAATGAATTATAGTATAATCGAGCGTGAAAATAAAGTATCTCTGCACCGCCTGACGGACAATCCCGCCATGCAGCACAGAGAACACACTTCATTATATCTTCTGTTATCCTTTCACAGCTCCTGCAACTACACCTTCGATGATGTACTTCTGGCAGAAGAGATAGAAAATAATGATCGGCACGATCGCCAGCACGAGGGTTCCCATCATGGCTCCCATATCGACAGAGCCGTAACCGCCTTTTAGATATTGTACCGCCATGGGGACCGTCTTGTATTTTCGCTGATCCAGTACAAGGGACGGCAGGAGATAATCATTCCAGATCCACATCGCCTGAAGAATGGCAACTGTCACACAGGTCGGTTTAGAGATCGGCATGACTACGCGGAAATATGTCTGGATGGGCGTACAGCCGTCGATCATGGCCGCCTCCTCTATCTCCAGCGGAATGGATTTCATAAATCCCGTGAACATGAATACCGAGAGTCCGGCTCCAAATCCCAGATATATCACGATAATGCCCCACGGATTCCCCATATGCAGCATGTTCGAAATCTTGGATAGCGTATACATTTCCATCTGGAACGGCACAACCATAGCGAACAGGCACATGATATAAATTGCTTTTGTCACTTTTGTATTTACCCGACTGATATACCATGCGCACATGGAACAGAACAGGATGATCGCTGCCACGGAGAATACCGTGATAAATACACTCCACCCGAATGCCTGTATCAGATCAGTCTGCTCAATGCCCCGGATATAGTTATCGAGTCCGACGAACATATTGTCGGTCGGAAGGGTGAACGGATCTTTACTGATGTACGCTTTCTTCTTAAATGAGTTAATGAACACGAGAATGATCGGATATACGTATAGCAGACTGATGATCGTAAATATCGTTGTAAGTACCCAGCCGTGTTTTGCTTTTCTTACGCTCATTACTGCTGCACCTCCTTTGATCTCGTCAGTTTATTCTGGATCAGCGCGATAATAGCAACCAGTATAAAGAATTCGACTGCTTTTGCCTGGCCAACACCTTCCCATCCAGCCCTTCCATAAAACGTATTGTAAATATTGAGCGCCAGAAGTTCCGACATTTTAGACGGCGCTCCGTTCGTAAGAGCTAAGTTCTGATCAAAGAGCTTAAATCCGTTGGTTAATGTCAGGAAGGTACAGATCGTGATGGACGGCATAACCATCGGTATGGTCACGTTCTTCAAGATCTGCCATGAATTTGCGCCGTCGATCTTCGCCGCCTCGATCAGCTCTCCCGGTATATTCTGGATGCCTGAAATATAAATGATCATCATATAGCCGACCTGCTGCCAGAGGACAAGAATCACAAGGCCCCAGAATCCGTATACCTCCGAGTATGTCAGAGTGCGGTCAAAATTCGCCAGAATACCGTTTAAAAGGAGCTGCCATACGTAACCGAGCACGATACCGCCGATCAGGTTCGGCATAAAAAATACGGTACGGAAGATATTGGTTCCTTTGATACCTTTTGTCAGGAGCATTGCCACGGCGAATGCCAGAACATTAATAAGAAGTACTGTCACAACCGTGTAAAGGGCCGTATACCAGAGTGAGTGGATAAACTCTGCATCCCCCAGTGTCTTTATATAATTGCCGAGACCGATAAATTCTGCGTCCGTCACTGTTGTAAATTTACAAAAGGAAAGATAGATCCCCAGAAGGAACGGAGCTATAAATCCAATCGTAAACGCTATCATTGTAGGGAGTACAAAGACAGGAAAATATTTCTTGATCGCTTTTTGCATTTCCTTTTTCTCCTTTCCTGAGAAGAGCTCCGCCATGTATGCCGGAGCTCTCTGTTCATATCACTTTTAACTTTTAGGAATTATAGCTTGTCTGTCAGGAATAAGACCTCTTATTCGTTTGCTGCCGCGTACTCTGTAGCCCATCCGTCTACGAATGCTGTCTCTACTCCGCTCCAGTCGCCTGTGCCCTGTGCATATTCAAGAAGTGCGCTTCCTACGTTATTCTTCCAGTTCTCAGACGGCATCGTCGTGAAGTTCCAGCTCACAGGAGTCTTGCCTGCCTCATTGTATTCCTCGTTGGCCTGTACGAGCGGATTGCTCGGAAGATAGTCGGAGAATGTAGTGAAAGGTGTCACAAATCCCATCTCATTTGCCAGCATATCACGTCCTTCGTCACTCTCTACTACCCATTTCATGAAGTCAAGTGTCGCCCGGATGTCTTCCTCAGAAGCATTTTTATTTACACACCAGTAGTTCTCGGAACCTGTGCAGAGGCCCTGATTCTCTTCGCCTTCAGCACCGATGTAGATCGGAAGCATGCCAAGGTCCTCGTCAGCCACTTCATTGTCCTTGATATCGTTGTATGCCCATGTACCGTTCTGATAGAACACAGCCTCACCAAGTGCAAATTCGCTTGTCGCGTCATCGCCTGTCTTTGATGAGATCATGGACGGTTCACATGTAGAGTTGTTGATATACAGATCCCATACCTGTTTGTAGTTGTCAAGATATGTTCCCTCGATCGCGTCTGTGGATGTGATGCCTTTATCCTTGTACTCATAGTAGATCGGAAGGTTTGCAAGGTGTGTCTTGAATCTCCAGTCTGAGGATGAATCCATACCTGCGGATGTGAATGCACCTTCCACTCCGAGATCGTCCTTGTGAGCCTGAATCTCTTCCGCCACTGTCTTGAGCGCTTCGAAGTTGTTCAGCTCGTCGATGGATTTCACTGTCGACCAGTCTGCATCGAAGTAATCATTTAACAGAGCCTTGTTGTAGATGAGGCCGTATGTCTCGATCACGTATGCGATACCGAGTACCTGATCTCCGTCTTTGAGCACATAGTCATCGCTTGATACGTCCTTGTAAACATCACTGTCGGAGAGATCATAGCAGTAGTCTTTCCATGTAGCCAGTCCGACCGGTCCGTTTACCTGGAACAGTGTAGGAGCCTCATCCTTCGCCATCTCTGACTTGAGCTGTGACTCATATGTACCGGATGCCGCAGTCTGTACATCCACCTGCACGCCTGTCTCATCCGTGTAAGTCTGTGCCAGCTCTACCCACTGGTCAGCCTGCTCCGGCTTGAAGTTCAGGTAATATACCTTTCCTGTACTTCCAGAAGAAGAACCATCCGAACTGTCTGTGCTGTCAGAGCCGGAGCTTCCGCATCCGGTCGCGAGACTTCCGACCATCGCTGCTGCAAGTACAAGTGCAAGTAATCTTTTTCTTTTCATAAAACTCTTTCCTCCTTTGACCCATGAATAAAATGGTCTTTGTTTTTGTTGGCTTTATTATAAGAAAAAAAACACGTTTCCCGGATATGATAAAATCCACAGAAACGTGTCACTATTTCAAGATGTTAATTTCCAAACCTATCTTCTATTTTAGCAAGGTCTCCCCTGCTTTCCACCCACTCTTCCACATATCCGCATTCACAGCATATATACTTGATCAGCGGAATCCTGTCCGCAAGCACCTCAGAATTCTTTCTTCTCCATAATGTGACGGCTGCAGATATACGAGATCAGAAGTGCCGCAGCCGCTGCGACTGCGCAAAGCGCGAGAATCCCATTGTTTCCCAGAGTATTGAAAAAGGCAGATACATTCCTGAGTATATTGTCCGGCACATACTGCGAAATCCTTGATACCCCGTATGCAACAGCCGCGATCAGAGCAAACATGATGATATTGGCATATCTCGCCTTCTCAGAATCAAATCTAAGCCGCAGCGGCATCATAATGCTCATAAACATCCACGCAATACAAATGTACATCAGGTTACCCCCGATCCATTCTCCGGCACCTGTTTTCGCGCCCTGTGCGATCATCAGGACAGTACCTGCAGCCATGCCCACGCACCATGCAAATATGGAGATAAGGATACCAAAAATATACTTCTCGTTAACATATTTCTTCCTTGTGACCGGAAGAGTCATAAGAAACAGATAACCGTTGTCGTACTCATCATAGCTGATGGTAGACGCCACGAAGATAGAGAGAAAAATTGTTATATATGCCACTACAAAAAAAGATGATACATCCGAGACCACGCCCATAAATACCGCTACCAGAACAAGCAGTGCAAGCAGGATCGTGCTCTGACCTTTCAACAGTCTTATATCTTTGATCAACAAACCTTTCATAATCTTTTTCCTCCCGTCATCATAGTGATCGTTTCATCCAGCGATCCATTCTCAACGACAAGATCGGGATAATTTTCTTTATAGAATCTTCCCTGGTCCGTCAGGCAGTCATAACCATAAGGTGTTCTGCGGACCGACAGAATATATTCCTTATCCAGTTTTGTATACTGGCTGTCATCTGCCTTTATAAGGCCATACTCATTTAGCAGGTTATCCATATCTTCATGCAAGACAATCTTTCCTTCGTGAATAATGTAAATATCATCGCACAGCCCTTCAAGATCCGTCGAGATATGTGAACTTATGAGAATGCTCCTGTTCTCATCCTCTTCCATGTATTCCCTGAGCAGATTCAGGATACCTTCCCTTGCCATCACATCGAGTCCCGTTGTCGGCTCATCGAGCAGGAGAAAATCAGCATTATGGGTAATTGCTGCAAGAACTTTCAGTTTTGCCTTCATTCCGGTTGAAAATTCTTTGATATACTTGTCCTGAGGTATACTGAATTTATGACACAGGCTCATAAATCTTTCCCTGTCAAAGTCCGGATACATCGCTGCCATCACAGGTATGATATCTTTTACTTTCAGATAACCGCTGAATCCGGATTCTGCCAGAGTCACTCCTATCTTCTGTTTTTCAGATTCTGTGAGCTCCGACGGTGCCTTTCCCATCAGTCTGATATTTCCATCGTCATAACTGATAAGCCCCAGTGCAGCTTTAAATGTCGTGCTCTTTCCAGCCCCGTTTTCTCCTACCAGTCCTGTGATACATCCTTGTTCCACCTTCATGGAACAGTTCAGGGTGAAATCTTTATATTTCTTTACCAACCCGTTAATTTCCAGCATCATCTAGTCCTCCATTATCAACTCAAATAACTCCCGGATTTCTTCATCCGTAAGCCCGCATCTGCGGCCTTTCTGAACAGCATTATCAAGGTCTTCCTCAACTTCTCTGCGCTGTTCCTCTTTCATCCTCTCTTTGTTCGCCGCGGCAACATAGCTTCCCTTGCCGTGAACCGTGACCGTATAGCCTTCCTGCTCAAGATTATCGTACGCTTTCTTAACAGTCAGGGCACTGATCTTTAATTCTTTTGCAAGAGTACGGACAGAGGGGAGTGCGTCATTTTCTTTCAGATCTCCTGCTGTGATCTTTGCTTTGATCTGATCCATGATCTGTTCATATATAGGTACCATTGATGAACTGTTGATTATAATCTTCATATGTGTCCTCCTCTTGATAAACAGTATATAACAGTATAGAACTGTTGTCAACTGTTATATACTGTTTATTGACAAAATAAAAAAGACAGCGTATTATATCCGAACTCTTTGTTCTTCAATACGCTGCCCCCTGTCAGTATTTTATTCTTCTGTCTTTGCTCCGAGAAATTTCTGCATCACTTCAGAAAATTCTTTCATCTCTTTATTCATCATCACAGGCAGGCCTGTCCTGCTGTTAAGGAAACAGTGTCTCGTCGTCCCGTATGCGCTTAAAGCTCCGCCCTCCGACATATTGTAGATGTCATATCTCAGTGTGAACTTCAGCTTTCCAAACTCCTGAAGGCTCACAACAATCTTCACTTCATCGTCGAATTTCACGCTCTTCTTGTACTCACACTCTGCATGGAGTACCGGGCTGATATATCCCATTTCCTCAAAGCGCCGATATGGATATCCCATCTGATTCAGCATATCGATACGCGCCTCTTCCATCCAGCGGATATAATTTGCATGATGGATAATTCCCATCTGATCCGTCTCATAATACCTTGCCTTTAACATATATGGTTTCATTTTTGTCTCCTTTCCAAAGACGCCTGGCACTCCTTAGATTTCACGCACAGCGTCACCGATATTTCTCACTCCTACCAGTTTGATCCCTTTTATCCCTTTTACCATCTTAAGTGATACTTCCGGAAGGATGCATGTCTCGAATCCCAGCTTTTTTGCCTCTGCCACGCGCTGTTCCGGCATATTTACCGCACGCACCTCGCCGCTCAATCCGACTTCGCCAAACACGATCGTCTTTTCATCAATGGGCCGGTTACGGAAACTTGATACGATCGCCATTACGATCCCGAGATCGATGGCCGGCTCATTCATACGGATACCTCCTGCAATATTAACATAGGCATCGGAATTACCCAGAGCCATTCCCAGTCTCTTCTCCAGAACTGCCATGAGCAGATTAACACGGTTATAATCTGTTCCCGCCGCCGTCCTCCTCGGCATCCCGAAATTGCTCTGGCAGACAAGGGCCTGGATCTCGATCAGGATGGGCCGTGTTCCCTCTATGGAACACGCCACGACAGAACCGGATGCATTTTCCGGACGCCCGCTCAGCATGTATTCCGAAGGGTTCTCCACTTCTGCAAGCCCGGTCTGCTGCATCTCGAATACACCGATCTCATTCGTGGAACCGAAACGGTTCTTCACCGCCCGCAGGATCCGGTAGGAAGCATGGCGGTCGCCCTCGAAATACAGGACAGTATCCACCATATGTTCCAGCACCCTCGGGCCGGCAACCGTTCCCTCTTTCGTCACATGTCCCACGATAAAGACAGGAATACACAGTCCCTTTGCAAGCTGCAGGAAGATATTGGTGGACTCTCTGACCTGAGAGACACTGCCCGGAGCGGACGAAACCTCTTCACTGTACATAGTCTGTATGGAATCAATGACAACAAGCTGCGGGCGTTCTTTCTCGATCACGCCGCGGATGATTTCAAGATTTGTCTCACACAAAAGATACAGATTCGAAGAAAAATCTCCCATCCGGTTTGCCCGGAGTTTGATCTGGGCCTGAGACTCCTCTCCGGAAATATATAAAACTTTCTTATCTTTGGAAAGCATTCGGCAGACCTGAAGGAGCAGCGTAGATTTTCCGATCCCGGGATCGCCTCCCACCAGCACGAGCGATCCGGGCACGATCCCGCCGCCCAGCACACGGTCCAGCTCGTGGATGCCCGTTTTACATCTTGCATCGTCGTCCGCAGTCACTTCTGTCAGCGGTACGACTTTCGCGTCTCTTACAGATTCCCTGACCGAACGGGCCGATGCGGTTGTCCCCTTCGTGATCCCGCTGCCTGTCGTTTCTTCTACAAATGTATTCCACTCCCCGCACGCCGGACACTGACCGAGCCATTTCGACTCTTCGTGTCCGCAGTTCTGGCAGAAGAATATCGTCTTTTTCCCTTTTGCCATCTTACGTTTCCTTTTCTGTCACCTTGGAAATAATTCTTACGAAAGTCTGACCGGCATATACCCAAAACAGGGTGGATAATCATCCACCCTGCTGCCAGATCAAACAGATCAGCACTTTACTACTTTTACCGGAACATTCTGACCAGCAGAAAGTTCCACACTTACACTGAGCTTTCCGCTCAGATTCGTACTCATCTTTCCTGCCGATGCACCGTCGATAAACACCTCATATTCACTCTCCGGCTCCAGCTCCAGTGTAAACTGTACATCGCCTCCGGCAGAAACCATAAAAGCGACCTCGCTCTCTGTTGTCTCAAAGTTTTCCACGGCACTTCCCGGCACCGACTCGTATACGAACATTCCGTTTTTCTCAAGCTTCGTGATCTCCGCGAACGTCTTCACCTTATAAATATCACCCTCGAATTCAAGGTTATCTTTCTTTGTCTTTGCAGTAAGAGTATAATCTCCAAAACTGAGTGTTCCGTCATTTTCTGCGCGCAACAATTCTTTTATCGCTGCCATCTTATGTTTCCTCCTAAGTATCTCATTATAAGTGTTTATTGTACGATGCCTCCGGCATCACCGATATCGATATTATAATATAAAGTAATATTTTTTTCTACTGGCAAATAAACCGGATTTCTTTTTTTGATGCTCCGGCCTCTACATGGTCTCCCGCTTTCACTTCACCGTTCAATATCGCATCTGCAAGCTTATCTTCCAGTTCAGTCTGGAGCGCACGCCTAAGCGGTCTTGCGCCGTACTTTGCGTCGGTTCCCTTCTCCACGATCAGATTTTTCGCCGACTCACGGAGTGTAAGGTGTATATTGAGCTGATCTTCCAGACGTTTTGTGAAGTCGCGGCACAACAGGGTCACTATCTTCTTCATATGTGTCTTATCCAGGGCATGGAACACGATCGTCTCATCGATACGGTTTAAGAATTCCGGACGGAAGATCATCTTTACTTCGTCCATTACGTTCTGTTTCATCCGTTTATAATCGCCGGCAGAATCTTCCTTTGTGGCGAATCCCAGTTTCTTCGGCTCCACGATCGCTTTCGCCCCGGCATTGGAAGTCATGATGATGACTGTATTGGAGAAATCAACTTTTCTTCCCTGCGAATCAGTGATATGGCCGTCGTCCAGCACCTGAAGCAAGATGTTGAACACGTCAGGATGTGCTTTCTCGATCTCATCAAACAGAACCACCGAATACGGGTGTGTCCTCACCTGATCACTGAGCTGTCCCCCCTCCTCGTGTCCTACATATCCCGGAGGAGAACCGATCATCTTAGCAACAGAATGTTTCTCCATATATTCCGACATATCTACACGGATCATCGACTCTTCATTCCCAAACAGTGCTTCCGCCAGCGCTTTTGATAATTCTGTCTTTCCGACCCCCGTAGGTCCGAGAAAGAGGAACGATCCGATCGGGCGGCGGGGATCCTTTAAGCCCACACGTCCTCTCTTGACCGCACGTGCCACAGCGCTGACTGCCTCGTCCTGACCGATGACCCGCTTATGGAGAACGCTTTCCAGTTTCTTCAGCCGGTCTGCATCGCTCTCTGCAAGTTTCTGCACAGGTACTTTTGTCCACGCGGAAACTACCTCCGCAATGTCTTCCTCTGTCACAGAAGGCTGTCTGGATGAAGTCTTTTTCTGGAAACGTTTCTTTACCTCTTCCAGTTTTTTCTCCACTTGTTCCTGCTCCTTCTGCACGAGAGAAGCCTCCGCGAAATCCCCTCGCCGGATACTCTCCTCTTTCTGCTGCATAAGTTCTTTCAGAGAATCTTCCATAGCAGTCAGATTATCCGGTACTTTATAACCTTTAAGACTCACTTTTGAGCACGCCTCATCCAGAACGTCGATCGCTTTGTCCGGAAGATTCCTGTCCGTGATATACCGCTCCGACATCTGAACTGCAGCTTCCAGCGCTTTTTCTTCGATCATGACTTTATGATGAGATTCATATTTTTCTTTTAATCCTCCAAGGATCGCCAGACACTGCTCCTTTGTCGGCTCCTCCACGGATACGGGCTGGAAACGTCGTTCCAATGCTGCGTCTTTTTCAATATATTTTCGGTATTCAGCAATCGTCGTCGCACCGATGAGCTGCAGCCCGCCTCTTGCAAGAGACGGCTTGAGGATGCTGGACGCATCGATCGCCCCTTCTGCTCCTCCTGCGCCGATCATCGTATGGATCTCATCGAGAAACAGGATCACATTTCCACTGGATTCCACCTCAGCGATCAGTCCTTTCATACGCTCTTCAAACTCTCCACGGTACTTGGAACCTGCGATCAGACCCGGCAGGTCAAGCGTATAGATTCTCTTGTCTTTCATTTTCTCCGGAACTACACCAGATGCAATCCGCTGTGCAAGGCCTTCGATGATCGCTGTCTTTCCCACACCCGGTTCTCCGACCAGGCACGGATTGTTCTTTGTTCTGCGGCTTAATACCTGCATAAGACGGTGCATTTCTTCCTCTCTGCCCACCACCAGGTCGAGTTTTCCTTCCTCTGCTCTCGCCGTCATATCTGTACAGAACTGATCCATCATAGAATGGGAACTTTTCCCGTCCTCCTGCAGTTCATCCTGATACTCTTTCGGGTCCACACCCACTGCTGTCATAATATCCTGAAATATTTTCTGGAGATTGATATTAAGTGTGATCAAGATCCGGGTAGCCACACAGTCCACATCCCGGATCATCGACAGCAGCAGATGCTCTGTGCCTGTGTCCGTCGTGTGCAGCCTGTGCGCTTCCTTTGCACTGTTCTCAAGAATGTCTTTATAGCGCGGACTCTCCGCCGGCCTGCTTTTCACCGGAGTCTCTGTCTGCGGCACGATCAGCTCGTCCATGAGCTGATAGATCTTCTCCTCCTCAACGCCGTTTCGCGCAAGGATCTGGCCTGCCACTCCGGAATACTCCTGCCTGAGCCCCAGCAGAAGATGCTCCGTCCCGATGTAGGGATGCTGCATCTCCTTTGCCTTTTTGGCCGCATATTTGATGGCGTTCTCCGCCTGATTCGTATATGATATATGCATAATTCCTCCTCATGAACTATTTCAGCGCCAGTAAATGCTGACGCTGTTTTTCAATGTCCCGCATTTGTAACCCGGGTCATTCATAATCATCAAATATGTCATCCACCAGATCGTGCACCTCCTGACGGGAAATATTTTTGCAGCATCCGCGTGCAAGCACGATCCTGAGTTCGCGCCTCATCTCCTCTAACTGCTCCATCTTGTCAACATCAAGGGCGATCACTGCCCCGCGTCTCTTGTCAAGACTGATATAGCCCTCCCGCTTCAATACACTGTATGCCTTATTTACCGTATGCATATTTACACCGATCGTATCTGCGAGCTGACGTACCGACGGAAGAGAATCTCCTTCATGGATCACAGATGTCGCAATCCCCATAATGATCTGGTTGCAGAGCTGGATATAGATTGCCTCATCACTGTCAAAATCAACTTCTATGATCATAGTAAGCTCCTTTCTCTGGTGTGTTATAGACATGATAGCACAGTTGGATCCTTCTGACAAGAAAAACAGACTCCCTCAGCCGCATCAGACCCATTGTATAAAATACTCCCGGCAGGTTTTTTATTGTTTTTCCAGCAGTTCCTGTGCAATAGGATCTTCAGCATCCAGAATAACTACTCTCCTGTTCTTTTTTGCTTCTGGCTCCACAAAATTTCCGTTTCCGTCAATATCCTTTCCTCTCGTAAAAGGATCCTGTTCATATCCGAGTCCGATCGACTTCAGCTGAGATTCCGGCACGTCATAAGTATTGATAAGAAGTTCTTTCACCGCCTCGGCGCGTTTTTCCGAAAGATCGACCGAGGATGCCTGATCACCGTAGGTCGCCGTTGTTCCGGCGATCATCACAGAATGGTCCGGTGCTGCAAGTATCGCCTCCGCAACAGGCTTTAAGACTTCCTCCGCTTTTTCACCACATTCTCTCCCGGGTCTTCTCCGGCATCTTCTGTTGACCGGACTGCGTTTTCATCTTCCTGTTCACCCTGTATATTTTCCTGGGTGGCTGCCGTCTTATCTTCTCCTGACAGGATATTTGTCTTTTTTAATACAAATATACAAACGACCAGAGCTATGACAACAAGCACTGCACATGCGATACAGATAATGATTTTTTTCTTCACAATATTTTCCCCCGATTCTGTTTTTAATGATCAAAAAGAGAACGTTTTTCTCCCTGCCCGCAACCCGGGATGACCACGTTCTCCGACATATATATCTTTCTATATTGTATTTTTTCCTCCGCTAACTGTCAATGCCTTTCTTTCGGGAACTGCATCTCTATCCTGGTTCCCCTGCCCGGCGTACTCTCGACACTGACTTTCGCCCCGTGGAGGAGTGCGCCGTGTTTTACGATGGACAGCCCCAGTCCGGTACCTCCGCGCTCTTTGGAATGGCTCTTATCCACTCTGTAAAAGCGCTCAAATATACGCTCATGATGCTCCTCTGGTATCCCGATTCCGGTATCAGATACAGTGATCTTAGGTCCGTCGAGAGTATTGCCGACCCACACAGATACACGGCCGTACTCGTTATTGTACTTTATTGCATTCTCGCACACATTATAGATCATCTCATCCAGGATCTGACGGATCCCGAAATATTTCACCGGTTCACCGGTCACTTCCATGCGGATACTCTTCTGGGAAGCCTGCGGGGAAAGGCGGCTGATGATCTCTCTCGTCAATTCATAGAGATCCACGTCCTGCTTCTCGAGCTCTACCGATTCCTCGTCAAGTTTCGACAGTTTGATAATGTCTTCCACAAGAGTGATCAGTCTCCGTGCCTCTTTATAGATCCGCTCGGAAAAAAGCGGGATATCCTGCGGGCGCACCATCCCGTTTTTCATGATCTCCGCATAGCCGGATATAGATGTAAGAGGCGTCTTCAGCTCATGGGAAACATTGGCAGAGAATTCTTTTCGCATATTGGATACCGCTTCTTTCTCCTTGTTCTGCCTGTCCATCGCCTCCAGGAACGGAGTCAGTTCATCGTATGTCTCATTATCCAGCGGATGTTCCAGATCCAGGTCATAGATCGGCTTTACCAGACGTCTGGTCTGCCATTTTGCCATAAAATATGCCAGGATCAGCATAATAGCGGCAAGCCCTGCCATGACCGGCAGATTACCAAGCGCGGTCCTGACCAGACCATCCATTGACTTGGAGGCGCGCAGCACCGTCCCGTCATCCAGGAGAAGGGCATAATAATACATTTCCTGACCGACAGTGTCTGACATCCTGACGTCTTCTCCTTCTCCTTCTGCCAGGGCTTCTCTGACCTCTTTTCTGCCGCTGTGATTCTCGAGTGTACTGCTGTCCCTGCGCGTGTCATAGAGAACATCCCCGTTCTCATCGATCTGGGTGACACGGGTCGTCCAGTCGACACCGTCCATCTCCTCGAGATACTCTGCCCCGGATATGTTGATAGCAGCCTGGATATATTTCGCCTCCTGCCTGACTTCAGCCTCAAGCGTATCCAGATTTCTGTTATATGTGATCAAGGTTAATATAATATAAGAAAGAAGCAGGGTGACAGCAAGCACCATCACCATACTTCTCTGGATTTTCTTTCTCATGCAGCTCCTCCGACACGATATCCGACTCCGCGGACAGTCTGTATGATCTCTCCTTTTTCGCCGAGCTTCTGACGCAGTGTCCTGATATGAACATCTACCGTTCTCGTCTCGCCGTCAAAATCATAGCCCCATATCTCTGTCAGAAGCTGGTCTCTCGTCAGCACGATCCCCTGATTGCGCATCAGTTTTTCAAGCAGTTCAAACTCTTTGAGAGTCAGCGAGATTTCTTTGCCGTCTACCGTCACTTCATGTTTTTTTACATCCATATGAACTCCTGCCGTCTCCATATCCATCCGGTCCTCGACTTTTCCGCTTCGTCTGAGCACTGCCTTGATACGCGAGACAAGCTCCATCATTCCGAAAGGTTTTGTCACATAGTCATCCGCTCCGGAATCCAGGCCGACCACCTTGTCGTACTCTGAACCTTTTGCAGTCACCATGATCACCGGGATCCCTTTGGTCTTCGGAGAGGATTTCAGTTTCTTCAACAGTTCCAGCCCGTCGTCGCCGGGGAGCATGATATCAAGCAAAATAAGCTCCGGCGTGTCAAACGCCAGAGCCTCCATAAAAGCAGAACCGTCTGCAAACCCTCTGGCCTTAAGCCCGGTTGTCTCCAGTGTATATATCACAAGTTCGCGGATGTTGTCGTCATCTTCCACGCAATATATCATCTTTCTCAGTTCTCCTTTTTCCTCTTTCTATTTATCATGCACTGCCCGGCGCCCCACCGGCTGGCGGACGATGTATGCCGGGCAGTGCCGCCAGCCGCACTTATATATATGTTAGTCCGCGCCGTGAATAACCGCGCTGTCTTTGTGTACGCCTGTGATGGAGAATTCCACCCACTCCGCGATATTCGTCGCGTGATCTCCGATACGCTCAAGATATTTTGTCACCATGATCAGATCGAAGATTCTCTTGCCGTTTTCACCTTTTTCTTCTTTAATGAATTCGATCATCTCGTCACGCACCTCTTCGAAGTACTGATCGATCTCATCATCTGCTTTCATAACGTTCTGGGCAAGTTCAAGATCTCTGTTTACATACGCTGTCACGCTGTCGCGCACCATCTTGCTGACTTCAGAAGCCATGGTACCTATCACATGGATCTCATCTGTTGCCGCAACACCTCTTGATGAAATGATGATCTCCGCGATATCTGACGTCTGATCGCCGATACGCTCCATATCTGTGATCATCTTAAGCGCAGCGGAGATTCTTCTCAGATCCTTGGCTACCGGCTGCTGCTGAAGGAGAAGTTTCAAACAAAGTCTCTCGATATCTTTCTCGAGCTGATCGATCTCCTCATCTTCCTCGATAATGATTTTCGCCTGCTCCATGTTGCCGTCTTTCAGCGCCTGTGTTGCTTTCGCAATCGCAGTTTCACAGAGCGCTCCCATACTTGTAAGCTGCTCTTCAAGACGATGCAGCTGCTCATCAAACTTATTACGCATAATTTAACCGAACCTCCCTGTGATATAGTCTTCTGTCCTCTTATCAGACGGTATAGAGAATAATTTTTCCGTATCATTGTACTCTACAACTTCTCCGAGCAGGAAGAAGGCTGTATTATCAGATACACGGACCGCCTGCTGCATGTTATGTGTGACCATGACTATAGTATAGTCTTTTTTCAACTCCATCGCAAGGTCTTCGATCTTGGATGTAGAAATCGGGTCAAGAGCTGATGTAGGCTCATCCATCAGGAGCACTTCCGGCTCTACCGCAAGGGCTCTGGCGATACAGAGTCTCTGCTGCTGTCCGCCTGACATGCCAAGCGCGCTCGTTTTCAGCCGGTCTTTACACTCGTCCCAGATCGCAGCATTACGCAGTGACTTTTCAACGATATCGTCCAGCTTTGCCTTGGAGCGGATACCGTGTGTCCTCGGTCCGAATGCAATATTATCATAAATGCTCATCGGGAAGGGATTCGGCTTCTGGAATACCATTCCGACGCGCTTTCTTAACATATTTACGTCCATACCCTTGAAGATATTCTCGCCGTCCAGAAGGATCTCGCCATCGATGCGGCATCCTTCCACGAGGTCATTCATACGGTTGATGGATTTCAGAAGAGTAGATTTACCGCAGCCGGAAGGTCCGATGAAAGCGGTGATCTTATTTGCTTCGATCTCAAGATTTACATTCTTCAGGGCTTTGAAATCACCGTAATATAAATCCAGATTCTTTATACTTAACTTAGACATTTCCTTTCCCTTTCTTTTACGCTTTCGTAAGTTTTCTTGCAATAAAACTTGACAGTGCGTTGATACCCACTACAAGTACGAGCAGGATTACTGCTGTTGCATACGCCTGATCCATGTAAAGACCCTCACTTGAGAGTACGTACATATGAAGAGCCAGCGTACGTCCGGATCCCATTATGCTGTCCGGGATCTGAGCCACGGTTCCTGATGTATACATCAGGGCTGCTGTCTCACCGACGATACGTCCGATGGCAAGGATCACACCTGCGAGCACGCCCGGGATCGCGGACGGCAGCACGATACGGAATACGGTACGGAGCTTTCCGGCTCCGAGTCCGAAGCTTCCCTCGCGATAGGAATCAGGGACCGCTTTCAGGGCCTCTTCTGTAGTCCTCATGATCAGCGGAAGGATCATGATCGCGATGGTAAAGGCACCTGCCAGAAGGGAGAATCCCCATCCAAGCGTATTTACGAAGAACAGCATACCGAAGAGTCCGTATACGATAGACGGGATACCCTGGAGCGTCTCCGTTGTAAGACGAATGACCTCAACGAATTTGTTTCCCCTTTTTGCATACTCTACAAGAAAGATCGCAGAGAAGATTCCGAAAGGAACCGCAATGATAAGGGATAACAGCGTCATAATGATCGTATTTACGAAAGCCGGAACTACCGACGCATTTTCAGAACTGTATTCCAGTGAAAAAAGTGACGGAGTGATATGCGGCACACCATTGATCAGTATATATGCGATCAGGAAGATCAGTACGGCAAATGTGATGATCGCCGCCAGCATCACGAGCAGCATCACTACCAATGATCCCGGATGTTTCAGATATGTCCTGAACTTATCTCCTATCGTGGTCTTATTGACCATATTGATTTCTGTCTGTTTACTCATGATCCGCCCCCCTCTTCAGTAATGCTACGCTTAAGTTGATGATGAGGATGAATACAAAGAGCACAACTCCTGTTGCGATCAGCGCTTCTCTGTGAAGGCCTGTCGCATAACCCATCTCAATTACGATATTTCCGGTAAGAGTACGGATACCATCAAGGATACTTCCGGTAAGTCTTGCCTGGTTACCGACGATCATGATCACCGCCATCGTCTCACCGATCGCACGGCCGATCCCGAGGACAATTCCCGCGATCACACCTGATTTGGCTGCCGGAATGATGACACGGAAAATACTTCTCTCTTTTGTAGCGCCCAGTGCGAGCGAACCTTCATAATAGTGTGACGGCACTGCACGCATCGCGCTCTCGGTCGTTCCGATGATCGTCGGCAGGATCATCATGCCAAGGATCAGAGAAGCGGTCAGGATACTGTTGCCGTTACCCGGTTTGCTCACCAGCCCCGCTTTATAAAGCGCAGTTCCAAACTCGCGGATGAGCGGAACTACCACCACCAGGCCGAAGAAGCCGTAGATAACTGACGGGATTCCTGCAAGCAGTTCTGTCGCCGCCTTCAGTGGTTTGTAAATCTGTTTCGGACAGTACATCGCCATGAATACAGAAGTCAGGATACCGATCGGCACACCGAAGATGATCGCTCCCGCCGTCACATAAAGGCTTCCTACGATCATCGGCAGGATTCCGAACTGTTCACTGTTCGGACGCCAGATCTCACCTGTGATAAATTTGATAAATCCGATTTCTCTCATTGCAGGGATTCCATTTGCGAACAGGAAGATGCAAATAAGCGCCACCGCAAGCACGGATGCACACGCGGCTACGAAAAAAACTCCCTGCATGAATTTTTCAGTCCATGCTTTTGATTTCATTTTTTCCTCCTGATGAGCCGGGAAGACATGCCCTATATCTGCCCGGCTCATAAATTAAAAGCGGAAATCTTTTCTTCAAGAATTTCTCTGTGTGTAATTTGTGACAGCTCAGCACGCGCCATTCGCAAAGAGGAACTCCTGTGCTTACTGCGGCTGAACCGGTGCTTTACTTAGATTGCATCCCATGTTGTCACATCGCCAAGGTAGATGCTCTTAACCTGGTCAGATGACAGATCATCTGTCGGGTTGTTCTGGTTCACGATAACTGCGATACCGTCTGTAGCGATAACTGTTCCCTCAAGCTCAGCAGCCTCTTCGTCTTTGAGCTCTCTTGATGCCATACCGATATCATAGCTTCCCTCGATCGCGGATGTCATACCTGTAGTAGAATCAGATGTCTGAAGCTCGATAGATGCATTCGGGTTAACTGCTGCATAAGCCTCGATCAGTTTCTCCATCAGCGGAGATACAGATGAAGATCCGCCTACTACACAGCTTCCTTCCGGAGCACTTCCTGCATAAGCCTCAACGTCTGCTACCGGGATGTATCCCTCATCTGATACAACCTGCTGGCCTTCAGTGCTCATGATGAATGCCATGAAGTCCGCAGCTACTGCATTATCAGAATCCGGTTTTACTGCTACATTGAACGGTCTGGATACTTTGTAAGTTCCATTCTCGATGTTCTCAGCCGTAGCATCAACTCCGTCGATCTTAACAGCCTTTACAAGAGACTCATCAAGAGATCCGAGAGAGATATAACCGATTGCGTATTCGTTCTCAGATACAGTTGTCATCATAACTGATGTGCTGTTTGTAGTCTGAGCGTCCAGAGTGATCATATCGTTGTCCTCTTCATCTACAACACCGAACAGCTCTGTGAAAGCTCCTCTTGTACCTGATCCTTCCTCACGTGTTACAGCTGTGATCATATTTGCCGCATCCCAGCTTCCGGACTCACCGCCGTCTTCTTCTGTTGTTGCTGCTGCATCTCCTTCAGCGGATGTGTCATCTGAGCTGCTTCCGCATCCTGCTGCCATAGCAGCTACCATTGATACTGTTGCTAATACTGCGATAAACTTTTTCATCTTCATTTTCGATAATCTCCTTTTCAATTCAGGTTATTATGTACTGCGCATCTTCATCTGCGCTGCCGCGGTTCGTTCTCTCCCGTCGACGCTATTCATCATAAAAG
>DYCJ01000170.1 GCA_019418195.1 Clostridiales bacterium
GGAATCCCGTTCTCCGATCCCACGGCGGAAGGACCGGTGATACAGGCGGCAAACCTGCGGGCATTAAGCGGCGGTGTGACCACTGACAAAGTATTTGAGACAGTAGAAAGGATCCGGAAAAATTCACAGATTCCCCTCGTGTTTATGACTTATGCCAATGTAGTATTCTCCTACGGAACCGAGCGCTTTGCAAAGAGAATGAAAGAGACGAGGATGGACGGACTGATCCTTCCGGACGTGCCGTTTGAAGAAAAAGAGGAGTTTGACTCCGTCTGCAGGGAGTACGGTATCGAGCTGATCTCCCTGATCGCTCCCACATCCCATGAGCGGATCCGTATGATCGCAGAGAAAGCGGAAGGATTTGTGTACTGTGTCTCTTCTCTTGGGGTTACGGGCATGAGGAGCGAGATCACCACGGATATCGGCGGGATGGTGCGTCTCGTAAAAGAGACGAAAGATATCCCGTGTGCGGTGGGCTTCGGGATATCGACGCCGCAGCAGGCGGCAGAAATGTGCCGGGATGCTGACGGCGTCATTGTAGGAAGCGCTATTGTAAAACTGTGCGGTGCGAATGGCAGGGCATGTGTTCCTTTCGTAAGAGATTATGTAAGAAAAATGTCAGAGGCAGTGAAATAACTCAATTATGCGAGACCTTTTTCTTCCAGCCAGTCGATCAGGAGCGGCTGGCTGTTTTTGCGCCTGCGGGCCATGCGGTGGAACTGCAGGATCGTAAGTCCGGTAAAGATCATTGTCAGTAAAAGCAGCAGGATGACAGAAGTCAGGATACTCCCGCCGCCGCTGATCGTACTGCGGAAAGCATCTACCGTGTAGGTAAAAGGCAGATAAGCATGGATATCAGCGACAAATGCCGGGGAAATCTCCACAGGGTATGTGCCCGCAGAACCTGAAAGCTGGACGACCATGAAGATCAGCATAAGAAAACTTCCGACTTTGCCGAGCGTAATGTTAAAAAAGTACATGATCGATGTAAATGCAACAGAAGTAAGGCAGGCAAAAAGTATTGTCTTCGTCATTTCTGCGGGATCAAATCCGTCAACTGCATGGAGCAGACAGATCAGAAGCAGCCCCTGGAGCACAGCAACCGGATACAGTACGGATGCTTTGCTGCCCCACCAGGCGAGACCGGATTTTAGTTTCCCTTTATATCCGGTAAGCGGATACATGAGACAAAAGGCAAGACAGCCGACCCAGAGGCCCACTGACATCATATACGGCGCCATGGCGTGACCGTTATTTTCTACTGTTGTGATCATGGTTTCCTTTGTGTTTACAGGGGAGGCGAACATATCGATCGTTTCTTCACCGGGGGTTGTGCCGCTTATTTCATCTGCGCCCTGTACAAGTCCGCCGGCAAGTGATCCGGCACCGTCTTTTAACAGGGACATTCCTCTGTCCAGATCATTTGAACCGTTGTAAAGCTGCAATGCACCGTCACAGATCTGTCCGGCACCTTCCGAGAGAAGTGCAGCAGCGTTATTCAGACTGTCATTATTTTCTGAAAGTGCGTGTGCACCTTCTGCCAGCGTGCCTGCTGCATTAGAAAGTTTTCCGGCACCTGCAGCAAGAGTATCTGTGCCGCCTGAAAGTTTTGCCGCGCCGTCTCTCAGTTCAGGGCCCTTATCTGCGAGAGATGATATACCGCCGGTATAAGTCCGGAGTCCGCCGTCCAGTTTCATGATGCCGTCGGAGAGAGAGACCCCTCCGGAGCAGACGGTGCTGATTCCCTCTGTTACTTCAGTCCCGGCGGTCTGAAGGCTGCCGGAGGCCGATATAAGTGTATCGCCGGAGGAAACCAGTGTATCTAGTCCCGTATTGAGACTCCTGATGCCGTCAGCTGCGTCAGGGAAATTCTCAGTCTGTGACTCCAGGGTCGTCAGTGCATCTGAAACCGATCCGGTACTTTCGGCAAGCTGTCTGGCGTTTTCGTACAATCCTCCGGTAGTTTCCGCCAGCTCACGGATATCATCGGCGGATATGGACGGGAGAGAGTCTGCATCGTTTTCAAGAGCGGAAGCAGTCTCCTCGAGCTTTACGGAAGCATCTTCCAGTGTATTATTAAGAGTGTCAAGACCGGAAGAAGCGGCGGTGTATATCTGCCCGGCTTCCTCTGTATAGCTGCCGGAATCCAGAGCAGGAACTTCCCGGATATTTCCGGCGGAAGACTCCAGAGAACCGATGACCTGGCGGATGGAATCAAGTGTATCTTCCGAAACAGAACCATTTTCTTCCAGAAGAAGACACGCTGCTTCCAGAGATGAAGCGGAAGATTCCATGGTCTCCTTTGAATTTCTGAGCTGTTCGTTGGCGGAGCTGATCTTCTCATTTCCGTCTTCTGTGCAGGAACTGATCAGGGAAGTGCTGTTTTCTGAGGCGGCCATTACAGACTCCCCGGCAGATGAGATTTCAGAAGCTGTGCCGGAAAGTATGCCGGATGCAGAGCGCAGGGAATCTGCGGATCCATCCAGTTTATGTGAGGCGTTACCGATAAGTGAGGCATTTTCAGCAAGTTTTTCTATGCGGTCATACAGATCACCAAGACTGCTGCTTAATCCGGCAGTCCCGCTTTTCAGAGAAAGATCGCCGTCAGACACAGAAGCATTAAGCTGTGAGATCCCGGAAGAAATCTGATCCAGATTTTCCAGTGCTTTCAGCTGTCCGGCTCCGGCGGCAAGCTGCTGTGTACCTTCGGCATATTTTGCGGCGCTGTCTGCGAATGTATTGACGGAATTGACATATTGTTTTGTGCCGGTCTGAAGCGTATCCAGTCCAAGGGTAAGACTCTTTGATCCTGTTTCAAGATCCAGTGCGCCGTTCAACAGTCCTGATGAGCCTGTATCGAGGGCATCTACACCTCCGGTATATCTCTCTATGCCGCTGTTTAATGCACTGACACCGGATGTCAGTTCCGGGAGGGATGACACAAGAGCGTCCGTTCCTTCCTTCAGCTGTGCAGCGCCGGTGCCGGCACGGCTGACGCCGTCTGTGTACTCACGGAGCCCTTTTGTGAATGTACCGGCACCGCCTGAGAATGTCAGAGTGCTGTCGGAGAGTTTTTTTAAGTTTTCAGTGATCGTACGGCTGCCGTCGGATGCTTCCAGGATACCGGATTCTAATTCCAGCGATCCGTCCGCAGCTTCCGCGACTTTGCTGCCTGCCTGCGCGATCCTGTCAAAGACAATACCGGTGTAAGTTTCCGTGACCTGTGTACTGATTTCGTCACGGATCTGTGTAAGTGCTGTTTCGCTCATCTTAGAGGCAATGTAATTTGTCCCCGGGTTAGTTTCATAGTCCAGCTGCATTTTCCGGGGACTGTCATCCAGCAGGGTGGCGGCGTTCCCGGAAAAATCTTCCGGAATTGTGATCACCATATACCACGTACCGTCTTTCAGTCCTTCCTGCGCTTCTGATCTGTCAACAAAGTGAAAATCCAGGGAATCGTTCTCTTTCAGTGCGTCTGTCAGATCGTCTCCTATACTTAAGGTGTTTCCCTCGTACTCCACGGGACGGTCTTCATTTACGACTGCAACCGGAAGCTTATCCAGGTTCCCGTACGGGTCCCACATGGATTTCAGAAACAGTCCTGCATAAATAAAAGGGATCGCAATTATTGCGATCAGGACAACAATCAGTATTTTATTCTTAAGCAGGCTTTTCCATTCTCTTTTGATCATAATATTCCTTCTTTCTATTTTTTTACCTATAGAAAGATAGCATGGAGAATGGTATTTTCATACAGACAATCCGGGTTCTGTGCCTGAAAACCAGACACAGAACCTGAAATGTCTGTATGTAAGATCCGGGGAAGCGGGAACTATTTCTCCTCGAATCTGCGGATCATTTCTTCTACGGTCCCCTTTTTCAGATGATAGATGCGTTCAAAAGTAAGGCGGATATCATCTGTAAGGCCGGCCTGCAGCCATGCAGATACAACTCCGAAACTCAGCGCTTTCAGATACTGGACGATAATGCGCCGGTCCCCGGTGCTGATCTGACGGCCGTCCAGTATGGAGTCCACATACAGGGCTACGACACGCTCACATACCTGCCAGAGATACTGCTCGAAAAGTTCACGGTTTACGGAGTTGTAGATGTGCAGAAACAAGGATTTTTTCTCGAGCATATAGTCGATGGTAGTTTCAAAAAAATCTTCGATGGTATCAGCGGTCGGATATTTCTGAATAATATGTTCGGCTTCTTCTGTTACCATATCTTCAATGAGAGACGGAATATCATGAAAATAATAGTAGAATGTATTCCGGTTGACTCCGCAGTCAGCTACAATGTCTTTCACTTTGATCTGGGACAGCGGGCGTTCGCTTAAAAGCTTTATAAATGAAGCTTTGATCGCATTGTATGTAAAGTTCGGCATAGTTATTCTCCTTTTTGAAGTGTAATAGTTATATTATTTTTACCTTATCATACTTTTCGGTTGTATGGTATTCTTTCATATCTTTTTTAGAAATGACGGGATGATTAAGAATATGTCTATTTTTCTGGTATGCCCGACCGGAATATGATAATATAAAATAGGAATCCGATGTAACAGTACTGGTGACAGAAAAGGGGCAGATTTATGAGTTACAAAAATGAGTGGTTTTTACTAGAAGCGGATGATGATATAGATGAAATTGAACACCGTGAGCCGACGGAAGAATTCCTGTTCTACCGAGCGGTGGCAGCAGGAGATGTTGATAAGGTCAAACAAAACTGTGAGCAGGGACGGTTTGTGGAGGGGGAGGGGGTCGGTGTCCTCTCAAGGGATCCGGTGGTCAATCTGAAATATCATTTTGTGATCACGACAGCGATGATCACACGACTTTGCAGACAGAACGGCATGGAGCTGGAGCAGGCGTTCCGGCTGAGCGATTTTTATATCCAGAAGCTGGATGATATTCATACCGAAGAAGAAGTTCACAGGCTGCATGATGAGATGGTCATGGATTATACGGAGAAAATGCGTAAGTATTCCCGCAGTGATACCAACTCAAAGCATATCAATGCGTGCAAGGAATACATATATTCGCACATTAAAGAGAGGATTACGATAGAGGATCTGGCGGACGAACTGGGTGTATCGTCCGGATATCTGTCCCGTCTTTTCAAAAAAGAGACAGGGGTATCCGTAAGTGCTTATATACGCAGCCAGAAGATAGATATGGCAAAGAATTTGCTCAGGTTCAGTGATTATTCCATGATAGAAATTGCAAACAGACTTTCTTTTTCATCTCAGAGTCATTTTATACAGCAGTTCCGCGAAGTGGTCGGAATGACCCCGAAGAAATACCGCGACGAGTACTATATGGTCCAGTGGGATATTGAATCCGAGTCTCTGCATCCAGACGATGGTGCTGACGGAGCGCCGGATAAACAGAATTCCTGAAAAAAGAACACGGGATACAGTCAGCGTTTTGACCGTATCCTGTGTTTATTTGTGATGGCGACGAGCCAAAGTCCGGGCTTGCCCGAGACCTTGGCGACCGCTTACAATCCCG
>DYCJ01000171.1 GCA_019418195.1 Clostridiales bacterium
CCCTGCTATAGCGGATTGCAGGTACAAGGTACCGCTAACACCCCGGCTGCACGAGCCTTAATTTTACATGATTTTTTTATAATTGTCAATAGCTGGTGAAAATGAGTTGTTTCTTGAAACATAACCGAGAATATGTTAGACTTCTTTTATCTTAATCGGCAGGCATATCGCCATATCTTCAGCCGTCAGAGATTCTGGTAGTTCTTTGCCTCAGCAATTCCGAGGCGAAAATCAACCGCTTGTAACTTACAGTGACATCCGATATAATGAAGAAAGGAAAAAGCCTATGAAAAATGAACTGGCTGGAGATATTGCTCTGGCAAAAGGAAAGAGTCAGTATGATACATACTGCAAACGGATTCTGGCAAATAAAATCATTCTTGCCTGGATACTGAAATATGTGGCAGAAGAATTTGCTGATATGGATATCAGCAAGATCAAAGAGTGTATTGGTACAGATGTACAGATATCAGAAGTTAATGTTCTGCCAGGAAGAACGAATATGCCGGAAACTGAACGGATTATAGGAGAATCAGCAGAAGACGCAGTGCCTGGTGAGGGCGAATTGTACTATGATATCAGATTTTCCGTATATTATGCCCGCCAGAAACAAAGGATCAAGCTGATCATTAATGTGGAAGCGCAGAAAGAGTTTTATCCGGGGTATTCTATTATAACACGAGGAATATTTTACGGGGCACGGATGCTTTCCGCACAGAAGGGGGTTGAATTTACCGGGAGAGATTATGATAATATCCGTAAAGTGTACAGCATATGGATCTGCATGAACGCACCGGATTATATTGGAAATGCTATTTCGTTTTTTCATATTCAAAAAGAAGACACTATCCCGGGAATTCCAGATAAAAAAGAAACTTACGACAAGCTGACAGTTGCCACGATCTGCTTAAATCCCAGATCCGAAAAAGGCAACCGGTTGACAAAGATGCTTGGCATACTTTTATCTCCGAGACTTGATTCCGGGGAAAAGATACACCAATTGGAATACGAATTTGACATACCGATGGAAAATGATATGGGAGAGGAGTTGAACCAAATGTGTAATCTGAGTGATTATGTAGTTGAAATCGGACTTAAAGAGGGAAGGGAACAAGGAATAAAAGAGGGAATAAAAGAGGGAATAAAAGAGGGAATAGAACAGGGAATACAACAGGGAATACAACAAGGAATACAACAAGGAATACAACAAGGCAAAGAACAGCTTCTTACACAGCAGGTAGCAAAGAAACATGCGAAAGGTAAATCCGTGCAGGAGATTGCAGATGAATTAGAAGAGGACGAAAAAGTTATTCGCAGAATATTGGAAAAGTTATAAAGTTTTTTGATGAAAGAAACTATTTAATGTATACACCGGCTATAACGGCCGGTGTAAAATTTGTGCGATAAAGAAACGGAGCATTTAATATGAATATTCTTTTAGCAGCGATAAACGCAAAATATATCCACTCCAATCTTGCAGTGTACAGCCTGCGAGCATATGCCCGCAAGTTTATCCAAGAAACGGAGATTGAAGAGTACACGATCAACCAGCCCATAGATGAAATCTTCATGGACATCTATACACATAGACCGGATATCCTGTGCTTTTCCTGCTATCTGTGGAATATCAGCTATGTGGAGCAGCTCATCCGGGAAATACCGAAAGTGCTGCCCGATACGAAGATATGGCTGGGAGGTCCGGAAGTTTCCTATAATGCCGGAGAAATGCTGGAGAAGTATCCCGGACTGACAGGGATCATCTGCGGGGAGGGCGAGGAAACGTTTCTGGAGCTCATGGACTACTATCATTCTGGAATAGAGCTTGCAGCAGTGAGAAAAGACACGGACTGTTGCAAATCGATGGTCACGGATCTTTCAGAAATCCGGGGGATCGTATATCGAAACAGTGATGGAAGTATCATGGAGACGCAGCCCCGACCGGTGCTTAATCTGAGCAGGGTTCCGTTTGCATATGAGCACGTTGAGGACTTCCGCAACCGAATCATTTATTATGAGTCCAGCAGAGGATGTCCGTTTTCGTGCAGTTACTGCCTCTCGTCCATTGACAAATGTCTCCGGTTCCGTGATCTTGAACTTGTGAAACAGGAGCTTCAGTTTTTTATCGACCATGAGGTGCCGCAGGTAAAGTTTGTAGACCGGACGTTTAACTGCCGGCACGACCATGCCATGGCGGTGTGGAAATATATCAAAGATCATGACAAAGGCATGACAAACTTTCATTTTGAGATAGCGGCGGATCTTCTTAATGAAGAAGAAATCGCGTTGATCCGCAGTATGCGTCCGGGGCTTATTCAGCTTGAGATTGGTATCCAGTCTGCGAACAGCGAGACAATATCTGAGATAAAGAGAAGGATGGATCTGGGAAAAGTAGAACGCACGGTGTCGGAGATACGAGAGAACAGAAATGTGCATCAGCATTTGGATCTGATCGCAGGGCTTCCGCATGAGAACTATGACAGCTTCGCGAAGTCCTTTGACCGCGTGTACGCAATGCAGCCGGATCAGTTGCAGCTTGGATTTTTAAAAGTGTTGAAGGGGTCTCTGATGCATGAGAAGACACGGGAATACGGGCTTGTGTATCAGGACCGCCCACCCTATGAAGTGCTTTCCACCAAATGGCTGCCTTACGCTGATGTGATCCGCCTTAAAAAGATTGAAGAGATGGTAGAAGTCTATTATAACAGCGGGCAGTTCAGAAATACGATGGAACATATAGAAAAAGAGTTTCCGGGGGCATTTGCCATGTTTGGAGCATTGGCAGATTATTACGAAGAAAACGGTCTGTTCGGTCTAAGCCATTCGCGTATCGCAAGATATGAGATTCTGTTTCGCTTTCTGGAGAAACGTACAGAGAAACATAAAGAAAAACTGGACGAGTATGCACAGTGGTTGACACTGGACCTGTATCTGAGAGATAATGTGAGAAACCGTCCGCAGTTTCTTCCGGATAATAAAGTGAGTTCAGATGAGGCGGCCTTGTTTTACAAGTCAGAGGAAGCGGAACATCGATATCTGAGTTCATACACTGGATACGACAGAAGACAGATGCGTAAGATGACCCATCTGGAACGGCTGTTCGGCAGGCTGATCCTGTTTGATTACCGGGAGAGAAACCCGCTCAGCGGGGATGCAAAGACATATAAAATAGAAGATCAGGAAAGGAAGACTGAAAATGAATTTTCATGACAAACGGTTCAGACGTATTGTTTCTATTATTATTCTGCTTGTAATAGCTGCCATGGTACTTACAATGGTGCTGCCATACATTGTGTAAGTAATTCAGAGTTACGGAGAAGATTCGGGAGAGGCGGCAGATAATGTCAGGAAAAAACGAAATGAGGATTGGAAAGATCACACAGACTGCCTGGCAGCGGTCTGTCAGAAAACAGCTGCATACAGAAGATGACAGGACTCTGTCCGGTCCGTCTCCATGGGAGACGTGCTCCGCATCAGATACAGAGGCAGGCGGATATGTGTGGACAGATGCCCATGCGGCCGGCGATGATGACAGAACAGGATACTATGCAGTATATCATGCTGCCGGTGAACTTGCCGCCCGCGGTGTGCGTGCAAAAGGAGTGTCTGTACGTGTCATGCTTCCGTTCCGGAGCAGTGAGGATAAGCTTGGCAGGATTGCTGCCGGTGTGGACCGCGCCTGCAGGGAAATGGATATGCAGGTGACAGCTTTTCAGGGGGAAGTGACCGGAGCGGTACGACAGACGGTCGTCTTTGCAAGTGCTGCAGGTACGGGAAAACTCCAGGTATCGCAGCAAAAGCAGATCAAGGCAGAATGTAGTGAACTCAAGAGCCAGAAAAAGGGAAATATGCACCGTGAGATAGTCCAGTGCGGGTATGCCGGGTTAGAGGGAGCACTCCGTATACTCGGGGAATCACGGGAAGATCTGGAGGAGAGATTTGTATCCGCGTTTCTCGATCAGGCGGAAACACTGAATGGAGCTCTGGTCAGACCGCAACAGCTTTTGAAAATATTCGGATCAGACAGTATGGCAGCAGTGCGCCAGATCGGAAGCGGGGGTATTCTGGCAGCCCTGTGGGAACTCGCTGAGACTGCTCATACCGGATTTGAGATCGACATGGCGCAGATTGCCTTAAAGCAGGAAACAGTGGAAATCTGTGAGTTCTATCGGCTGAATCCGTATCTTATGACATCGGCAGGAAGTTACCTCATACTGACCTCGGAAGCAGAGAATGTTGTCCGCGTATTTGAAGAAGCGGGGGTGCGTGCAGTCAGACTCGGTGCGGCGAGGCACCAGAATGCAAGGGTGATCCGCAATGGCGGGGAGATCAGGTATCTGGACAGGCCGGCTCCGGACGAATTGGAACGGTGGAGAGCAGAGAAACTTAAACAGTGATCGATCGGCAGGAGGAAAAATAAGATGAGTAAAAATAAAGAAGCTTTGAGGATTGAGATACTCAGATATCTTGAGAAGCACAGCAGGGTAAACTTAAACGATCTTGCGGCCCTGATGGGCACGGAAGAGGCGGAGGTTGCCAATGAGATGGCAGAGATGGAGAAGGAGAAGATCATCTGCGGCTATCATACACTGATCGACTGGGATAAGACGGGAGTCGAGATGGTGACAGCCCTGATCGAGGTGCGTGTGACCCCTCAGAGGGACCGGGGATTTGACCGTCTTGCGGAGCGGATTTACAATTATCCGGAAGTCTACGCTGTTTATCTCATCTCGGGAAGTTATGATCTGCTTGTGACACTGGAAGGAAAGAGCCTGAAGGAAGTTTCACGTTTTGTCTCAGAGAAGCTGTCGCCCATCGAAGGTGTGCTCAACACAGCGACGCATTTTATCCTGAAAAAATATAAAGACCACGGCACGATCATGACACCGAAGAAAGAGTCGGAAAGGATAATGGTGATGCCGTGATGAGAAGTCCGTTATCAAAAAAAATCATAAATATACAGCCATCAGGGATCCGCAGGTTTTTTGATGTGGCAAACGAGATGAAAGATGCAATCTCATTAGGTGTCGGGGAACCTGACTTTGATACGCCCTGGCGCATCAGGGACGAAGGAATTTTTTCACTCGAAAAGGGGCGGACCTTTTACACGTCCAATGCCGGATTAAAGGAACTGCGTCAGGAGATATGCAGATATCTGGAGCGTAAGATCCATGTATGTTATGACCCGATGAAGGAGACGCTGGTCACGGTGGGCGGGAGTGAGGCAATTGATGTGGGGCTTCGCTGTATGCTCGATCCGGACGACGAGGTGCTCATTCCCCAGCCGAGCTATGTGTCCTATCTGCCATGTACGGTCATGGCGGACGGCGTTCCGGTGACAGTTCCCCTCAAAAGTGAAAATGAATTTAAACTGACGGTGGAAGACCTGGAGCGATATACGACGCCGAAGACGAAGATACTGATC
>DYCJ01000172.1:0-701 GCA_019418195.1 Clostridiales bacterium
GTCTTATGTTCCGTAACCGGAGCCGGAAGTATCCCCTCCCCGCCCGTGCCGAATACGTGAGTCAATCCACTGTATCCGATCGGTTTTCGGACGCTTTATCATGGGGTGTCACTCCGATAAATACGAAATTTACTTAAAGTTTCCTTCAGATGGATTTTTGTTTCTATCTGTATTATAATGATTGCATCTGGCAGGCTGATCATGCAGGCTATATAGAAAGATCAGGACGGGAGACAGAGATGGCTATGGATATCAAGCTTTACTATACAGAAGAGGGTTCAGGCACACCTCTTATTCTCCTCCACGGTAACGGGGAGGACGGCAGCTATTTTGTACACCAGATTAAATATTTTAAGAACAGGTATCGGGTGATCGCTCTGGACACCCGGGGACACGGTCAGTCGCCCCGAGGGGAGAAGCCGTTCACAATCCGGCAGTTCGCTGAGGATCTGCATGATTTTATGGATGAAAAAGGAATTGGAAAAGCGCATATTCTGGGCTTTTCGGACGGTGGCAATATCGCGCTTGTTTTTGCTCTGAAATATCCGGAACGTGTGGCTCATCTTGTCTTAAATGGGGCGAATCTGGATGCGTCGGGTGTGAAGCCATCCACCCAGATTCCCATCGTTATCGGATACTGGATAGCGTCTGCTTTCGCCTCTTTTGGGAAAAATCTGTCCGTCAAAAATGCCGGGAAGAAA
>DYCJ01000172.1:711-5410 GCA_019418195.1 Clostridiales bacterium
TTTTCCGAAAAGGCGCGGAGAAATGCAGAGATGCTGGGCCTGATGGTAAATGATCCGAATATTCGACTGGAAGAGCTTTCTGAAAATAAAAATCCGTATTTTATAAAAATGAAAAAGCTGGTCATTGCCGGGGATAAGGATATGATAAAGGATGAGCATACAAGGCTGATCTATGCGAGCCTTCCGAATGCAGAGATCCGGGTACTGCATGGCACGCATTTTATAGCGAAAGAGAAGTATCGGGAGTTCAACCATGCGGTGGAAGAATTCCTTGAGACTCCTTGAGACAAAGCTTTAAAGCCGGAGATACGAAAATAGACCTGGTGGTGCGATTCGACAATAGGGAGTTGTTGGAGAGTGGATATACGGGAAGGAGAAAATGCTTTATGTACAGTATCTGTCATTACAATTCGCCTCTGGGCGGAATCACACTTGCATGTGATGAAGAGAGGCTGACCGGACTTTGGTTTGACGGGCAGAAGTATTTCGGAAGCGGAATACTGAAAGATGATTCCATGCCAGAGAAAGCAGAGACGAAAAAGCCGCCTGTACTGGAACAGACGGTAAAGTGGCTGGATATTTATTTTTCGGGGCAGGACCCGGATTTTACACCGCCGCTGCACTTGATAGGAAGTGAGTTCCGGCTTTCTGTCTGGAAGATGCTGCTTGAGATTCCATATGGGCAGACGACTACATACAAAGAGCTCGCCGGCAGGATCGCAGAACAGCGGGGGATAAAGAGTATGTCTGCCCAGGCGGTTGGCGGAGCGGTGGGGCACAATCCCATATCTATTATCGTGCCATGCCACCGGGTGCTGGGAACAGACGGCAGCCTGACCGGTTATGCAGGCGGGATTGATAAAAAAATCAGCCTCCTCACATTGGAGAAGGCTGCGTTCACAAAGTAACAGAAAGCGGATCTTGAGGGTCCGCTTTATCTATATCCGTATGTATGCTGATAAGCAGGTGTATTATAATTTCCCTGTGAACAATGTGCCGGCTTTTCCGCCTCTGACAATGTCATAGAGTGCTTCCGGGCGCTTTCCGTTTGTTACGATCGTATCGATCCCGTTGGATGTGGCAAGCTGGGCAGCCTGGAGCTTTGTACGCATACCTCCGGTACCCCTTCTGGAACCGGCGCCTCCTGCGAGAGAATAAACACTTTCATCAATGGTATCGATCTGTTCGATAAGCTTTGCGTTCGGGTGCAGACGGGGATCGCTGTCGTAGAATCCGTCGATGTCGGATAAGATGACAAGACGTTTTGCCCGGCACAGGACCGCTACGACGGAGGAGAGCATATCATTGTCGCCGAACAGCCTGTCTTCGGATTCAATTTCCGTATAGCTGACGGAATCATTTTCATTTACAATGGGGATAACACCCATTTCAAGAAGCGCGTTAAATGTGTTTGTCAGGTTCTCCTTTTTTTCTTCCTGTTCGATATCCTCTGCGTTCAGGAGAATCTGAGCCACTGTCTTATCATAATCGCCAAAGAATTTATCATAGAGATACATGAGACTGCACTGTCCTACAGCGGCTGCCGCCTGTTTCATGCGCATAGCGCTGCTGTCCGGTCTGCTCTGCATGTTCAGTTTGTTCCTGCCAACGGCGATAGCACCGGAAGAGACGAGAATGACTTCATATCCCATATTCTGGATATCTGCCAGTGTGCAGACGAGCCGGTCTGTCGCGCGAAGATCACTCTTCCCGGAGTCGTTGGTCAGTGTTGACGTTCCTACTTTTACTACGATTCTGTTATTATATAGTGCCATTATATTACTCCTTTAGAACTGATCTGCCCGCAGTTCATGTGCGGACACTTACTGTCATATCGTAACACAGATATGACTTTTGTCAAGCGACAGTTCGGCAATGGTATGGACTGGTCTGTTAAAGTTATATGGAAATAATATCTATTGCCAGAGAAGCTCTTATCGATTATAATAGGACAACGCATTAATGATGTCGGGGACAAAAGCCCCGGCTATGATGCGAATAGAAATGATAAGAGAGGATTTTAAATGAAGAAAGTATTCACCAGCCTTCCGTTTAAGCTGCTTGTGGGAGTGGTGCTCGGAATTATCGCCGGACAGCTTGCAGGAATGGAATCCATGAAAGCTGCAGGCGATGCTTTGATGAATGTTGTAGTAACTGTCAGATTTATACTGTCGGAGCTGATCAATTTCTGCGTGCCGCTGATCGTCATCGGATTTATCGCACCGTCGATCACCAGGCTTGGAAAGAGTGCCTCACGGATGCTCGGCGTAGCGCTGTTCTGTGCGTATATGTCCTCCATTCTGGCTGCGCTTCTCTCCATGGCAGCAGGATACGGGATCATTCCGCATCTGTCTATCGTCTCGGAAGTAGAAGGGCTTAAAGAGCTCCCGGAGGTTGTGTTCCAACTCGAGATCCCGCAGATCATGTCGGTAATGAGTGCACTTGTACTGTCCGTGCTTTTAGGGCTGGCATGTACGTGGACGAATGCTGTTACGATGACGAACCTTCTGGAGGAATTTCAGAAAATTGTCCTGGAAGTAGTGACCAGAGTTGTCATACCGGTCCTTCCGGTATTTATCGGCTTTACATTCTGCGGACTTTCCTATGAGGGAACGATCACAAAGCAGCTCCCCGTGTTTATCCAGGTGGTGCTGATCGTTATGGCAGGCCATTTTATCTGGATGGCAGTGCTCTACATTGCGGCGGGGATCTATTCGGGAAGCAATCCGCTGAAAGTTATCAGAAACTACGGTCCGGCATATATTACAGCTGTCGGGACAATGTCTTCCGCAGCGACACTGGCAGTTGCACTTCGCTGCGCCAAGAAATCCGAGCCGGTGCTCAGGGATGATATGGTGGATTTTGGAATCCCGCTGTTTGCCAATATCCACCTCTGCGGTTCTGTACTGACCGAGGTATTCTTCGTCATGACGGTATCCCAGATTTTATACGGGAAGATACCGGATGCCGGTACGATGATCCTGTTCTGTGTCCTGCTCGGTGTATTTGCCATTGGTGCTCCGGGAGTGCCTGGAGGAACGGTCATGGCATCCCTTGGTCTGATCACGGGTGTACTCGGATTTGACGAGACAGGAACAGCCCTGATGCTCACTATTTTTGCTCTTCAGGACAGCTTTGGCACAGCGTGCAATATTACGGGTGACGGTGCGTTGACCATGATCCTTTCCGGGTACGCCAGACGGCATAATATAGAGGAGCAGAATCTCAGCGTTAAACTGTAGGCAGGATTAGCTCATGAGGTAAATAAGTCTATCTCTGTTTCGCATTTGGATAGATCTGCTTCATCCTGCTGTCGTCAAAGTTTTCATCGATGATCTGCTCCCATCCGCTCGAAGCAGCCGGACCTCCGCCGCGCTGGTCATAACGTACCAGTGCGGCAGAGGAAACAAGGATATCCGCCGTCATAAATACGACAAGGATCCATGTTGCTATGTAGCCTGCAATTTTTGGGATGCGTTCGATCCATCCGGAAATCCCGGGATACAGCAGCTTGATCCAGATAACTGCGGCAATTCCCCAGAAGAAACAGTATAGGAGATTGATCCTTCCGCCAAGGTTAAACGGGATGTCGCTGTAATCCCAGAATACCTGTCCAAATACGAGTTCTGTAAATATGCTGCATACATATTCATATGCTCCGCCGAGCAGGGCGCCGATCAGAAAAATATGCCGGTCCGGCTTGTCTTTGTCCTTGTACAGTAGCGATGTGGCAAGGGCGATGGCAAGTCCCCATACAATGCTGAAAGGACCCCACACAAGACTGCTCCTGCTCATCCAGACGCCCGCCGTCAGGCGGCAGAAGATCGTCTCCGTGATATCTCCAAGGACCGCCCCGATGAGGAAAAGCCAGAACAGTTTGTAGAATCCGCAGCCTTCAGCGAATTTTCCTTCTTTTAAGATTTCTTCAGATTTTTCTTCGATGACCGGGTATGCCTTTGCCATACGGCGCTCAACATATCTGATGACCGCGAGGGCGGCTTTGTATAATTTTGAAGACAGGCTGTTGTCAGGAACGCCCGTCTTTTTTTTGCCTCTGCGCAGATGGAATACGGCGGCCAGGGAAACCATAGCATCAAGTGCCACATAACCTGCGAGTATCCATGCAAGGACGGCAGGAACCGGTTCGGGAATGAACTTGTACAAAAACAGAAAAAATGTATTCCCGTACTTTACGCTGACAAATCCGAGGATACCCCAGAGTAGTGTGTATTCCAGACAGATATATCCGTCAAAATTCCATTTCTTATTTGAATAATCCCACCATTTGCGCCGGTTTACCAGCTCCAGTAATTTCCCTGTAAACCATTCGATAAATGTGGCCTGTATCCCGCACCCGATAAAAAGAAAGACGGGATTATTCATCAGGTCTGCAAGCGTGACCTGCATTGTGACAGCTGCAATGCCGTACACAATACAGAATGGTCCTGTAGAGAATCCGCGGTTCGTAAATCTTTTGTTTTTTATTGTCCCGACAACTGCCTCAAATATCCATCCGAGAAAAGAGTAGATGAGAAAGAGCCAGAGAAGTTCTGTAAATGTGAAGTCCATAAAATAAGTTTCCTCTCTTTTGTAATGAAGTAAATCCCGATATTTATAGTCGGTATGATATCACATTTACTGCGGGAAAGGCAACATGGTGCCGCGTTTAAAGCTGCCGTGCTTAGTTACAGTGGAGAAT
>DYCJ01000173.1 GCA_019418195.1 Clostridiales bacterium
TGGTAAGCAGGATCTCACCTGCTCCGAGACGTTCCACTTTCATCGCCCACTCTACTGCGTCGATGCCCACATCAATGCGTCCGCCGTTCTTGTATATATTCCAACCCGAACCGTCTGCTCTTTTCTTGGCGTCGATCGCCACAACGACACACTGGCTTCCAAACTTATCAGCCGCATCACTGACCAGCTCAGGCGTATTGATCGCAGAAGAATTGATTGAAATTTTATCCGCACCTTCACGGAGAATCGCCCGAAAATCATCTACAGTGCGGATACCGCCGCCTACGGTGAACGGAATAAATACACATTCAGCAACTTTACGCACCATGTCGATGACTGTGCCTCTGTTGTCGGACGATGCCGTTATATCGAGAAATACAAGTTCGTCTGCTCCCGCCTTATCATATGCTTTCGCGATCTCCACCGGATCACCCGCATCTTTGAGATCCACGAAATTGACTCCTTTTACCACTCTTCCCCCGTTTACATCAAGGCAGGGAATGATTCTCTTTGTAAACATATCGTTTCCCTCCTACAGTTCCACAAAATTCTTCAGTATCTGAAGTCCCACATCACTGCTCTTCTCCGGATGGAACTGGCATGCAAACACATTGTCTTTCTCCACGGAAGCATGGATATGTGTACAGTAATCCGTGGAGGCTTTCACGATCTGCGCATCGGCTGCCTTCAGATAATAGGAGTGAACGAAGTAAACACAGGCTCCTTCTGCAACTCCGCGAAACAGTCTGCCATCATTCTCCAGATGAAGTGAATTCCATCCCATATGAGGGATCTTCAGCCCATCTTTTTCCGGAATTTTCAGGATCTCCCCTTTCAGGATTCCAAGTCCCTCTGTCCCCGGAGCCTCATCACTGCGCTCAAAGAGGAGCTGCAGCCCGAGACAGATTCCAAGGAACGGAGTTCCACTTTCTGCGACATGGCGGATCACACTCTCCAGCCCTCTTTCACGGATTGTAGCCATCGCATCTCCAAAAGCCCCTACACCGGGCAGGATCACCTTATCAGCCGACAGGATCGTCTCTTTATCGCCGGTCACTTTTACTTCCTGACCGAGAAAGAGCAGTGCTTTTTCCACACTCTTTATATTACCTGCATCATAGTCAATAATCGCTATCATCCTTTTTCCTCCGCTTCTGTATCTAAAAATCCATCGGCTTATTTTTTCCCGTTCCCGATACCTGTCTCAACCACCGGGATCGGCGTGTCATCTACCGCATCCAGGTTGTTAACATATTTTTTCGTTTCTTTAACAATAACCGGCGAAAGCAGCAGGACTGCAATGAGGTTCGGAATTGCCATAAGCGCATTAAGGATATCTGCAACCAGCCATACCAGGTCAAGCGCCAGGACAGGTGCGATCAGCGCAACAGCCACATAAAGCACTCTGTACGGAATGAGTCCGAACTTTCCTGCAAAATATTCCACACACCGTTCCCCGTAATATGCCCAGCCGAGAATCGTTGAATATGCAAATGTAATGATACCTACAACAAGGATAAACGGTCCAAAAAACGGTATCTGCGAAAACGCCATCGTTGTAAGCTGTCCTCCGTTATCTACCGATGAGAGGAGCTCCGGGTTCTTCAGCATGGTCGATACAAGCACAAGCCCTGTCATCAGACAGACAACGACTGTATCCCAGAACGTTCCTGTCGAAGAAACCAGTGCCTGACGGACCGGATTTCTGGTCCTTGCCGCAGCTGCCGCGATCGGTGCGGATCCCATGCCGGATTCATTGGAGAAAAGTCCTCTGGCAACTCCGTACTGGATCGCATAACGCAGTCCGCCTCCGACAAGACCGCCGATTACCGCGCCTTTATCCGCAAACGCAAGACGGCATATCGTAGTAATAGTCGGGATAAGGAACTCATGATTGATTCCCAGGATAATAATACAGCCGATGACGTAAAAAAGCGCCATAAACGGGACCAGTTTCTCACACACACTTGCAATGCTCTTAATTCCGCCAAAGATAACAAATGCCGTCAAAACTGCAACCACTACGCCAATGATCCACGGGTCGATTCCCAGATTGGTATTGCAGACTTCTGCAATAGCATTGACCTGAGTCGCGCATCCGATACCGAACGATGCAAAGCCGGCGAAGACCGCGAAGATCATACCGAGCCATTTCATGTTCAGGCCGCGTTCAAGCGCATACATGGCGCCTCCCTGCATTCTACCGTCAGGTGTCTTCACACGGTATTTGACGGCTATCAGTGACTCTGCATATTTTGTGGCAATGCCAAACACCCCTGTCAGCCAGCACCATAACACGGCTCCCGGACCGCCCAGTGCTATCGCTGTTCCCACACCAATAATGTTACCTGTTCCGATCGTAGATGCCAGTGCTGTTGCCAGCGCTCCAAACTGACTGACTTCGCCGTCAGCACCTTCCTCTTTTGATACAGACAGCGGGATTCCCTTTGTGATCGTCTTTCTCTGGATAAATCCTGTCCTCAGTGTCAGGAAAACATGGGTTCCCAGCAGAAGGATGATCATCCACCAGCTCCATACAAAGTCGTCTACCGTCTGTACGACACTGTAAATCTTGTCATACACTGCAAATTCCTCCTCATTCTCTTTTTCTAAAAATGATATAAGGCATACCCACGCCCACTGCTGACAGTCGGCATGCCGTATGCCTTAAGATCACTCTATAACGTTAACATTTTATCGCATTTTCACTTTAATGTAAAGAAGTATTTTCTGTTTTTGCATCCAGATCAAACCAGAATTCCACGCCGTTATCAAAATTATGCACTCCGTACTTCTGGTGAAAAGACTCCATGATCGCTTTTACAATAGACAGTCCTATGCCATTTCCTCCATACTCTCTTGTATGCGCTTTATCCACTTTATAGAACTTATCCCACAGTTTTGGAATATCATCTTCCGGAATCGGCTTTCCGCTGTTAAACACAGTTACGTGCGCCTTATCCCCGACCCGTCTGATCCTCACTTCTATCCTCTTCTCATTTTCCACATGGTGGATCGCGTTAGTCAGATAATTGCGGACAACCTGCTCTGTTTTAAACTCATCCGCCCAGACATCAAGCTTTTCATCGGCAATAAAATCCACAGTCGCTCCCGCCTGCTGGATCAGTATCTCACAGCTTGCAATAACTCCCCGGACCAGACCGACAATATCAAAGCGATCAAACTGTACCTCGTCCGAACCAAACTCAAGCTGATTCAGCGTCAGCAGATTCTTTACCATCTGGTTCATCTTGTCCGCTTCATCCATGATAACTTCACAATAAAATTCACGGCTCTCCGGGTCATCATTTACCCCTTCCCTCAGTCCTTCGGCATATCCCTGTATCAATGCGATCGGAGTCTTGAGTTCGTGTGAGACGTTTCCAAGGAATTCATTTCGCATCTCTTCCATCTTTTCCTTCTGCTCGATATCTTTCTGAAGCTGGTTATTCGCACTCTTGAGCTCCGAAATCGTCTTTTCAAGCTGTTCGGACATCCTGTTGAAGTTACTTCCCAGAACACCGATCTCATCCAGGCCTCCACTTGTATACTTTGCATCGAAATTCAAATTCGTCATCTCCTGCGAAAGACGCGTCAGCTCCATCAGCGGCTGCGTGATCCGCCGTGACAGGAGCCACACAAGCACTCCGCCGACAAAGATACCGACGGCTCCCAGATAGATCAGAAACTGGTTTGCCAGAGCCGCGCTCTCTCTGATACTCGCCAGAGGGCTCTGCATCACAAACCATGAGCCGTCTGAGAATATTCCCCACATCCTGAGATATTCCACATTATTCAGATCACTGTCCGCTGTCGAGCGGTATATTGTAAAATTTTCAGTCTGCTCAAGAACTGCATCCGCATCAATATTCTGACCGACAACATCACTGATCATCTGGCTCAGTCTCGGATCGCTCTCCCCCAGGGTAGAAAAGACTGCCTTTCCGCCGCTGTCCGTGACAACGATATCGATATTCCCCCGCTCTGTCCGGCTTATAATACCATTAAGCACTGACAGATCTGTCAGGCTGCCCTCCTGGAGCACTTCATCCACGGCGTAATATGTCCGAACCAGATCTTTCGCTTTATGCGAGAGATAATATCTTCCGAGGAAGCCATTATTGATAATGAGCACGGCGCCCAGTATACAGACAAACAGGCCGATAAAAATTGCCGCCATCTGCCGTCTTATCGAATATTTCATGAATCCACCTCGAATTTATAGCCCATTCCCCATATCGTCCGGATATATTCTCCTTTGGCTCCCAGTTTGCTCCTCAGCTTTTTGACATGGGTATCAATAGTCCTGGCATCCCCGAAATAATCATAATTCCACACATTGTTCAGAATTTTTTCTCTTGAAAGCGCTATCCCCTGATTCTCCATAAAATAGGAGAGCAGTTCGAACTCCTTATAGCTCAATTCTATCTGTGCACCGTCTATCTTCACAATATGTGCAGCTTTATCTACCACAATACCTCCGGCTTCGATCACATCGCCACCGGCATTCCCCAGCGATCTGCGCAGGATCGCATTCACCCTGGCCACCAGGATCTTCGGGCTGAACGGCTTGGAAATATACTCATCCACTCCCAGTTCAAATCCCTGCAGTTCATCGCGTTCTTCTGACCTGGCTGTCAGCATGATGATCGGCACTTTCGAAGATTCCCGGATCTCGCGGCATACCTGCCAGCCGTCCATCTTCGGCATCATCACGTCAAGAATGACAAGCGCGATATCTTTTTCCTCATAGAAAACATCCATTGCCTCCATCCCGTCGCCGGCCTCAAGGACCGTATATCCCTCTCTGGCAAGGAAATCCTTTACCAGTTTACGCATCCTGCTTTCATCATCTACAACAAGGATCTTTATATTCATATTTTCCATCGCCGTTTCCTCCTTTTATGTACACGGTCAGACCTGTTTCTCCATCATTAATAAACAGTGTAAGTTTATCAAAAAAATATGTCAATCCTGTGAAACGGAAAACTTCTTTCTAACCGGATTTTTTTCTTGCATTCACTGTTATCTGATGATAATATATTATCAGTTCGTGAGGGAGTAATTGGCGTATTCCTGCGTGGTAAGTCAACATACTGGTCTTGACGGGGCCTGGCTTATCTTAAATAATGAGACTCATGTACAGTTTTTTGCTGTACATGTTTTTATGACAGGTACAGCATGTGCCTGCTTTTTTTATGCAATCAATCTTACACTAAGGAGAAAAGAAAATGGGATTATTAGAACTCTTTATACTTGCCGTAGGTTTATCAATGGACGCCTTTGCCGTCTCTGTCTGCAAAGGACTTGCCATGCCGAAGATTTCAGTCAGAAAAGCCGGGATCGTAGGCTTGTGGTTCGGAGGATTCCAGGCTCTGATGCTGGCTCTGGGA
>DYCJ01000174.1 GCA_019418195.1 Clostridiales bacterium
CCGATTGATTTTCGGGCGCTTTATCATAGGATGTCTCTCCGACAAATACGAATTTCACACTTTCTTCATGCACGTCACTGCCATAGCCCCCGGGCCGATATGGCATGCCACGCTCAGTGACAGCGGACCTTCCACGATATCATATCCCGGGAAGCGGTCCATGATCTCCTGCTTCCATTCCTGTGCTTCTTCTTTGGAGCAGGTATAAGCCATTCCCAATACCATCTTGTCCTTCACGTCAGCAAAGCGTTCGTTCAAATCTTTTTCAATGGCATTCAACATCGTCTTTTTGGCAGCTTTCCAGCCACGCACTTTTGCAAATGCATCCAGTTTTTCTCCCTGGATCTGAAGTACGGGTTTTAGGTTCAATACTGTTCCGATCGCCGCGGCAGCCGGCGTGACTCTTCCGCCTTTTTTCAGATACTTCAGCGTATCTACCGTAATGTAAATACTTGACTGAAGTTTTTCCCTCTCCAGCACCTCTTTGATCTCTGCTGCAGATTTTCCCTGATCACGCAGGTGCATAGCGTCATAGACCGACTGTTCCTGTGTAACAGAGATTCTCTGATTGTTGACCACCTGTACTCGCCCCTTATACTCAGCCGCGATGGATGTTGCTGTAGCACAGGTACTGCTCAATCCGCTTGACATGGGAATACATACAATTTCGTCATAATCTTTAAGGGTCTTCTCCCATAGTTCCATCACATTTCCAGGAGACGGCTGAGATGTGGAAATATCGGAATCAGCCCCCAGTTTATCATAAAACTGTTCCTGTGTCAGAGTAATATCCTCATAATAGATTTCGCCGTCGATAAAGAAAGGCATGGGAAGGACATAAATCCCCAGTTCTTTACCTTTCTCCTGTGTGATTCCGCTGTTGCTGTCAGTAACAATCGCAATTTTTCCCATTTTTTCTCTCCTAATTCTTAAAGCTGTGGATCGGAGCCGGGATTCGGCCTTTCCTGCTGATAAATGTCTCGCATCCAAACTCATTGACCGGCATGATCGGAGCATATCCGAGAAGACCGCCGAACTGTGCCGTCTCCCCGACATCTTTTCCGATCACGGGAATCAGACGCACGGCCGTCGTCTTCTGGTTTACCATACCGATCGCCATCTCGTCGGCAATAATACCGGAAATCGTGCTCGCAGAAGTCTTTCCCGGAATGGCGATCATATCAAGACCTACCGAGCACACACAGGTCATGGCCTCCAGCTTCTCCAATGTAAGAGAGCCTGCATGAACTGCATCGATCATCCCCTGGTCCTCACTGACCGGGATAAATGCACCGCTTAAGCCGCCCACATAGGAGGACGCCATCACACCGCCTTTTTTCACCTGATCATTGAGCAGTGCCAGTGCCGCTGTTGTTCCGGGTGCACCCACACGCTCCAGACCGATCTCCTCAAGGATCTCCGCCACACTGTCTCCCACATCCGGAGTCGGTGCAAGGGAGAGATCCACGATACCGAACGGAACACCGAGACGCTGGGATGCCTCACCAGCCACAAGCTGTCCCACGCGGGTTACTTTGAACGCGGTTTTCTTGATGGTCTCACACAATTCCTCAAAGCCTTTTCCACGCACTTTCTCCAGGGCCTTTTTTACAACTCCCGGTCCGCTGACTCCTACGTTGATCACAGCATCTCCTTCCGTAACGCCAAGGAAAGCACCCGCCATAAACGGATTGTCATCCGGCGCATTACAGAATATCACAAGCTTTGCACACCCCAGAGAATCTCTGTCCTTTGTAGCCTCCGCCGTGGCCTTCACGATCTCACCGCTCAGACGTACAGCATCCATATTGATACCTGTCTTTGTGGATCCTACATTGACAGAACTGCAGATTCGTTCTGTGACTGCAAGCGCCTGAGGAATCGAACGGATCAGATTTTCCTCACTCTTTGTCATCGCTTTTGAGACAAGCGCAGAATATCCGCCGATAAAATTGACTCCCACCTCTTCTGCTGCCCGGTCCAGGGTCTTTGCGATCTCTACGAAATCCTCCGGAGTCTTGCAGGCCGCCCCGCCGACCAGGGCTATAGGAGTAATGGAAATCCTTTTATTTACGATCGGAATCCCGAATTCTTTCTCAATGTCCTGTCCGACAGAGACAAGATTCCTGGCAGTAGTTGTGATTTTCTCATAAATCTTACGATTAAGTTCCTTTAAATCAGAGTCAATGCAGTCCAGAAGGCTGATACCCAGAGTGATGGTCCTCACATCGAGGTTCTCACTCTCGATCATCTTATTTGTCTCTGACACTTCATACATATTGATCATACAGCATTACCCCCGCAATCTACAGTCTGTGCATTTTCTCAAAGATTTCTTCTCTCTGGCAGTGGATGTTCACACCGATCTCCTGCCCCAGCGCCTCCATTTCGTCGCACAGTTCCGTAAAATCTTTATCAATATCCGTCACGTCAGCGATCACCATCATATTAAAATATCCCTGGATGATCGTCTGTGAAATATCCAGTATATTGATCTTGTTCTCTGCAAGATAAGTACACACCTTTGCAACAATTCCGACTGTATCTTTGCCCAGCACTGTAACGATGCATTTCTTCATTTTGTTTTCCTCCCTGATCATACAGTAATAATATCCGAAACAGTATCACGGCTGGCAACAAACATATCCAGATCCTCTCCCCGGTAATCGTTGTCGGCAAGCGTGACTTCCAGTTTCACCGTCTCATATGCAAGTTTTGCATAATTGTTCTCTTTGCTCAGATGTCCAAGGACGATATGTTTCAGATTATCATGTAGTATATCACAAAGCAGACGCCCTGACAATTCATTTGAAAGATGCCCTCTGTCACCTAAAATGCGCTGTTTCAGATAGTACGGATACCCCCCTACTTCCAGCATATGTATATCATGGTTCGCCTCCAGGAGCACCGCATCCAGGTTCTGAAGATGCTCTACCGTATACTCATCATATTTTCCCAGATCTGTCGCTACTGCCACTGATTTTCCGCCGCATTCCAGGCGGTATCCGGACGGCTCATTGGCATCATGGGAGATGGCGAAAGGATTGACCGTCACATCCCCGAGTGCAAGCGATTCATCGGTGTGGATCGGATGGAGCAGTCCTTCAGGCATGCGTCCCAGCCCGGAATAGCTTAAAATACCTTCAATGGTTCCCGGTGTCGCATAGACCGGGATCTCATATTTTCTGCTAAATACCCCCAGCCCCTGGATATGGTCGGAATGTTCATGGGTGATCAAAATCCCGTCAAGTTCATCTCCCTTGATCTCCAGATGCTTCAGACCTTCCTCTATTCTCTTCTTGCTGATTCCTGTATCAATGAGAAGATGCGTATCGTCACTTCCCACATAGATACAGTTGCCACTGCTTCCACTGGCAATGCTGCACATTCTCATAACTGCAAATTATCTCCTATCTGTTTCTTTGTATTTTCAAAATCTCCGCTGTTGTCGATCACCACGCTGCAGGCCTTGCGGAACCGCTCCTCTTCCGGCTGGGATGCGATCATCTGAGATATCTTATCATCTGTATATCCGCGGGATTCCTTCAGTCGCTCTCTTCGCACAGTTTCATCCACATAAATATACCACAGCTCATCACACAGTTCTTCCCCCACATCGGGGAGAAGGGCCGCCTCCACCACATAGAGTTTTCTGCCTTCCTCCGCCTTGCTCCGTATATCCTGCTTTACCTGCCGGATTACTTCCGGATGCACGATCCCGTTTAGCTGCGCCAGTTTTTCTTCATTGGCAAATACGATGTTTCCCAGAGCTGCACGGTCCAATTCTCCCTGTCCGTCAAGGATTCCTGTCCCGAACGCCTCCACGATCCGATCGAAGCACCGAGTTCCTTTTTTCTGCAGAGCACGCGCCGTCTCGTCCATCTGACAAACAACCGCGCCATAAACATCTTCCAAATATTCAAGAACCCTGCTTTTGCCTGACCCTACACCTCCTGTGATTCCGATGACTTTCATCTTGTCAATTCCCGCCTCTCATCTCTGTCCGTTTTTCTATCTGTCTTTCTCTCTCCGTCTGTGCTTTAAGCCGCATGCTGTTTTATTTTGCCTCGTACCAGTTTGTTCCGGTATGCATATCCGCGATCAGCGGCACAGAAAGTTCCGCCGCATGTTCCATTTTATCCTTCAGTATCTCTTTTACTTTTTCCACTTCATTCTCATCAGCCTCGATCAGAAGCTCATCGTGCACCTGCAGGATCAGTCTGGACTTGAGATTTCTCTTTCTCAGTTCCTCATCTACGCCGATCATGGCAATTTTAATGATATCAGCTGCTGTTCCCTGGATCGGTGCGTTCATCGCCACCCGTTCTCCAAAGCTTCGCTGCATGAAATTACTGGATTTCAGCTCCGGGACCGGTCTTCGCCTGCCGAATAGGGTCACTGCATATCCCTTTTCTTTTGCATGTGCTACCGAGTCATCCAGAAATTTCTTGATCCCCGGATAAGTCTCAAAATAATGCTCGATATACTGTGCTGCCTCTTTCCTTGTGATACTTAAATCCTGGCTCAGGCCGAAAGAACTGATCCCGTATACGATTCCGAAGTTCACTGCCTTGGCATTTCTTCTCTGAAGATCCGTCACCTCATCAAAAGGCGTGTGGAATACCTGGGACGCAGTCATCCTATGAATATCTCTTGCCTCCCTGTATGCCTGAATGAGCTGCTCATCCCCGGAGCAGTGCGCCAAAATCCTCAGCTCAATCTGAGAATAATCTGCATCCACAAACACGCACCCCTCTTTCGGGACAAAAACTTTCCGAATCAGCCGGCCAAGCTCCATCCTTACAGGTATATTTTGAAGATTAGGTTCCGTACTGCTAAGTCTGCCGGTCGCGGTCACTGTCTGATTGAACTTTCCGTGTATCCGCCCGTCAGATCCGATAAAGACCGCCAGCCCGTCTGCATAAGTAGATTTCAGTTTGGCAAGCTGCCTGTACTCCAGTATTTTTGCCACGATCGGATAATCCGGGGCAAGTTTATCCAGTACATCCGCCGCTGTCGAATACCCGGTCTTCGTCTTCTTTGCGTGAGGCATCCCCAGCTTTTCAAACAGGATAACGCCAAGCTGCTTAGGAGAATTGATGTTGAATTCTTCTCCTGCAAGATCATAAATTTCTTTTTCCAGCTCCACGATCCTCGTCCCCAGCTGATCCCCGTATGCTTTCAGGGCTTCTGCCTCTACTTTCACTCCCGCCTGCTCCATATTATATAATGTAAATACAAGAGGCATCTCAATATCCCGAAAGAGGCATTCCATTCCCGAATCCGCCAGTTTTTTCTCAAGGACAGACACGGATGCATACGCAGTATATGCTTCATAGCAAGATTTTGCGGTGTCATCCAGTTTTTCATCGATCATAAGCC
>DYCJ01000175.1 GCA_019418195.1 Clostridiales bacterium
GAACGGCAAAATTTTTTACACTTCTATTACTTCTTTATCGCACATAAGCAAAGTGCTTTGCCTTCTTCTTGCCTGTGTTTTCAAGCCCGACAAGCCGGAGCAGTTCCGGGATGCTGTCAAAGGACGGCAGACCGATGATGCGGTACTGCTCTTTTAGGTTATCCTCGGCTGTCATGTCCTGATAGATAGACGGAGTCTCTACTACCGCGCCCATTCTACGGCGGCATCTGCCGATGCCGGGATCGTTGTTTTCAGTTCCGTAGATGGCTCCCTTGGGAACATGGATGGAGAAGTCATTCAGCGCTTTAAAGTTCTTATAGCGTTTACCCAGTGACCGGGCTGTCAGAATATAATCCATAATTTCAGCCTCCTTAATGTTACTATCTTTATCTGACACTGTGCATTCTATCGTGCGGTGGTTAAGAAAGCGGTTAAGGAAACAGTAAAGAAATAGTTAAGATTACAGTTCTTCGTACAGCTTAAAGCCAATTCCCCAGACAGCTTCGATATAGTCTTTCCCCGTCGACAGCTTTCAGCTTTTTTCTGAGATTGCTGATATGGACTTTCAGGGAGCTTTCAGTACAGTCGGGCGTATCTTCACTGATCCGGTCCAGTATTACAGATTTCGTGATGACCTGTGACGGATTTGCCATGAGTAATTTTAGTATGGCATATTCGGTCTGTGTCAGTCTGACCGGTGCGTCCGCGACTGTTACGGCACGGGTATCTGTATTCATACGGATCGCATCGAAAGAGAGGATTCCGGATGATTTCCGGCCGGTGTTTTTCCTGAGCTGTACAGTAATGCGTGCCAGAAGTTCGGAAGTGTCAAAGGGCTTAGTAATATAATCTGCCGCCCCGCCCAGAAGGAGATCCACTTTATCGGAGACTTCAGCTTTTGCGCTTACAATGATCACAGGGATATCTTTGATGAGCGGAAGAAGCTCCTCGCCGCTTAAACCCGGCAGCATCAGATCCAGCCGGATGAGATCCGGACGGCGGGAAGAAAGATACAGGAGCGCTTCCGTACCGGAGTAGGCGCGCCCCACAGCATAGTTTTCCTTTGTGAGGAGTTCTTCCAGCATATCGCCGATATATACATCATCATCTACGATCAGTATTGTTTTCAAGATGGTTACCTCCGTATCCGTATATGTATAGTCACGGTCTATTTTAGACAGAAAGAGGGGAAAATTCAAGAAGGAAGCAAAATTATCCAAAAAGAGATAAATGTGTATAAATGGATGAATAGAGGATATGTTTTGGATAAAATGTGGATAAAAGAAGTTGGCATATAGATCCCTATGCTGTATAATAAGGACACGAAAAGATCCTGTGGTGAGGATCGGGCCTTGGGAAGCTTTCTACAGAAGCAGAAAGGAGAAGTGTGCTTATGACGATCAGGGAAATGCAGGAGAGAAAGAAGGAGCTCGGCCTTACTTATGCACAGATAGCGGAGCGGTCAGGTCTGCCGGTGGGAACGGTTCAGAAAGTACTCGGCGGGATCACGCTGACGCCCAGATATGATACGATCATGGCTCTGGAGAGTGTGCTGGGTGAGGAGCAGCCTGTGGCAGTGAGAGAGTCAGCCAGACCGTATAATGTAAAGAAGCAGGGAGAATACACACTGGAGGATTACTATCAGTTCCCGGACGATGTGCGTCTGGAGCTGATCGACGGCGTGATCTACTACATGTCCTCCCCGACGTCCGCCCATCAGCTCATCGGTGGCTACATATACAGCAGGCTGCTTCAGCACGTGCTGAATAATGGCGGGAAATGTATGCCGATGATCGCGCCAATGGATGTGCAGCTTGACTGTGATGAAAAAACGATGGTAGAGCCGGATGTGCTCATCGTGTGCGACAGGGACAAGATTATCAACCGGTGTGTGTACGGTGCCCCGGATTTTATTATCGAGATACTGTCAAAGTCTACAAAAAAGAAAGATTCCGTGATCAAGCTGAATAAATATCTGAACGCAGGCGTGCGGGAATACTGGATGATCGATCCCACGAAAAAGAAGGTTATCGTATATGATTTTGAGCATGATGAATATCCGGTGATCTACGGCTTTGATGCAAAGGTTCCGGTCGGAATCTGGAACGGGGAGCTGGAGATCGACTTCTCGGAAGTATACGATCATGTGAAATTTCTCTATGAGAGGGCGAAAGAATAGGGATAATAAAATTAAAGAAGTATAAACAATTCTAAAATAAGTGATAAAGTCACTGACAAAACCAGATTCTTCTGTTAAAATGCAAACGTAACATAAAACAGACATTTTCATTTTGGTGATTCATTCGCAGGAGGTATGGTTTATGTCTTTGGAATATTATTATAGATTGGTTAACAGTGGTATCGGTAAGAAAGTGAAAGAAGTCTTAAACGGGCTGATTCCCGGACTGATCCCGGAGCCGGTGCCGGTAAGAGTACCGGTGAGGCAGCCGGAGAGAAGAAACAGGGATTTCTGGAATGGAAGATAAACGAACAAGAATAAACAATGGAAACCAGAGCCGCATCGGGTGAGAAAATACCGGTGCGGCATTGTTTTTTCTATGATCTGTTTTTCTGTTGAAATGCAGTTGAAACAGATGTATGATTTTGTTGAAATAATGAAAAACAGACAAAAATTACAATGTCTTTTGATTTTTATCAGCGCATGCATGATGAAAAGGAAATTTACAGTGAGCGTGGTGTATCTGTATGGCAAATATATTCTTATGTCAGCATACGGAAAGATGGCAGAATTAAGAAGGATAACGATTATACTGTTTGGTGTGTGTGGAAAAGCGTTAAAAGCGAAATAAGGAGTTGGAATGTGAAGATGAAAACAGGGAAAAAGATAAGAGCGATATGGTGCTCTCTGCTGCTTGCCTTTTTGCTTGCAGCCTGCGGCAGCCCGGACGTGGACACCGCGTACAGTGGTAATACCGCCGACAATAGTTCAGACAGCAGTTCCTCAGTGCAGACTGCTGACACAGTGGAAGAAGTGCCGGAGTACAGCGGGGAGCCGTATGTGGAGATCAATGACAACCAGCCGGAGTTCGAGGACTACGAACTTACGACAGTGCCATTTGAAGAGTACAGTGAACTGGATGAGATGGGAAGATGCGGCGAAGCGGAGGCATGCGTGGGAGAAGAGACCATGCCCACGGAAGAACGGGAGAGCATCAGCAGCGTAGAGCCCACCGGCTGGGAGAATGAAAAGTACGACAATGTAGACGGCGGATATGTGTACAACCGCTGCCACCTGATCGGATTCCAGCTCACCGGAGAGAATGCCAATGAGGAAAATCTCATTACAGGAACCCGCTATATGAACACGGAAGGAATGCTGCCTTTTGAAAATATGATTGCCGATTATATCCATGAGACGGACAATCATGTGTTGTACCGGGTGACGCCCATTTTCGAGGGAGAGGATCTGGTCGCTTCGGGCGTACAGATGGAGGCTGAGTCGGTAGAGGACGACGGGGCCGGAATCTGTTTCAATGTATATGTATATAATGTACAGCCGCAGATTACGATCAATTACGCCACAGGAGAAAACTGGGAGAGCTCAGAATCCGAAAACGGACAATCGGTGCAGGGCAGTGATTTTCCATCTCAGGAAAACAAATCGCAGTCAGAGGAACACACCTATATAATAAATGAGAATACAGACAAATTTCATGCGCCGGACTGTTCCAGCGTGAACGATATCAAAGAGAAAAATAAAAGAGAGATCACGGGCACACGGGATGAACTGATTGAGGAAGGATATGAACCGTGCGGGATCTGTAAGCCCTGATTATGTGAGGAGACATTTCTATATTCTGGGAAGAGTGATAGAATAATAAGTATAGAGGGAAAGAAATCTCGAAAAGGAAGGGCTGAGTATGGAGAAATATAAGAGAATATTTGTCATTGTCATGGATTCCCTCGGCGTGGGAGCTATGTCGGATTCCCCGGAATTCGGGGATGTGGGCGTTAATACACTGGCGCATATCTCACAGTCGGTGGACAGTTTCTACATGCCTAATCTTCAGAAAATGGGCATGGCGAACCTGACGCCTTTAAAACAGGTAGAGCCGGTGGAGAAGAGCCTTGGGTATTACGCAAAGCTGAACGAGAAGAGCCGGGGCAAGGATACAATGACAGGACACTGGGAAATGATGGGACTTGAAGTCACAAAGCCGTTTAAGACATTTACAGAGCACGGGTTCCCGCCGGAGCTGATCGCGGAGCTGGAGAAGAGGACAGGACATAAAGTGATCGGAAACAAGAGTGCCAGCGGAACAGAAATCTTAGATGAACTCGGCGAGGAGGAGATCGCCACGGGGCATATGATCGTCTATACGTCGGCAGATTCTGTCCTGCAGATCTGTGGAAATGAAGAGACGTTCGGTCTGGATGAACTGTACCGCTGCTGTGAGATTGCAAGAGAGATCACCATGAAAGATGAATGGCGCGTAGGGCGCGTCATCGCCCGCCCTTATGTGGGCAAGAAAAAAGGCGAGTTCAAGCGCACAAGTAACCGCCATGACTATGCACTGAAACCGTTCGGAAAGACCGCTCTCAACGCTCTGCAGGATGCCGGGCTGGACGTGATCTCTGTAGGAAAGATCCGGGATATCTTCGACGGCGAGGGTATCACCGGGGCGTATAAGTCTAAAAGCTCTGTCCACGGCATGGAGCAGACGATCGAGCTGGCACAGAAAGATTTCCACGGTCTGTGCTTTGTCAATCTGGTAGACTTCGATGCGCTGTGGGGACACAGAAGAAATCCCCAGGGCTATGCGGAAGAAATCGAGAAGTTCGATGTAAATCTCGGGAATCTCCTGCCGCTTCTGAAAGACGATGACCTGCTGATCATCACGGCAGACCACGGGAATGATCCGACCTATACAGGTACGGACCATACAAGAGAAAAAGTGCCGTTCCTCGCATATTCCCCATCCATGACCGGAAACGGTGAACTCCCGGAGACGGATACTTTCGCTGTGATCGGTGCGACAGTAGCGGATAACTTCAGTGTGAAGATGCCGGAGGGAACGATCGGGGAATCGCTGATGGAGAAACTGAGGTAGTCCGTGTGGAAGAAAGCAATTTTGAAAAAATCGGATTTATAAATTACAGAGTTTTGATAAAGTTTGGGCAGCCTGCAGGTGAATGCGATTCATCCGCAGGCTCATCGCTATATGTTCGGCATACTTTTATCTCCGAGACTTGAAACCGGGGTGAAGATACATCAGTTGGAACATGAATTTGACATACCGATGGAAAATGATATGGGAGAGGAGTTGAACCAAATGTGCAATCTGAGCGATTATGTGGAAGAACTCGGGATTGAAAAAGGAATAGAAAAACATCTTAGTCAGCAGGTAAAGAAG
>DYCJ01000176.1:0-1129 GCA_019418195.1 Clostridiales bacterium
TGGTATATGACCTTGGCGGCGGTACATTCGATGTATCTATCATCGAGATCGGCGACGGTGTCATCGAAGTTCTCTCCACAGCCGGAAATAACAGACTGGGCGGTGATGACTTCGACCAGAAGATTACAGACTACATGCTGGCAGACTTCAAGGCAAAAGAGGGCGTAGACCTTTCAGGTGATAAGATGGCTCTCCAGAGACTGAAAGAAGCAGCAGAGAAGGCAAAGAAAGAGCTTTCTTCCGCAACAACAACAAATATCAACCTTCCGTTCATCACAGCAACATCTGAGGGACCGAAGCACTTTGATATGAACCTTACAAGAGCGAAATTTGATGAACTCACAAGAGACCTTGTAGATAAGACAGCAGAGCCGGTAAGACGTGCACTTTCCGATGCAGGAATCACAGCGGCAGATCTTGGCCAGGTGCTTCTGGTCGGTGGATCTACACGTATCCCGGCTGTACAGGAAGAGGTTAAGAGACTGACAGGCAAAGAACCAAGCAAATCTCTGAACCCGGATGAGTGTGTTGCACTCGGTGCTTCCGTACAGGGTGGTAAACTTGCAGGCGATGCAGGCGCAGGCGACATTCTTCTTCTGGATGTTACTCCGCTGTCACTTTCTATCGAGACGATGGGCGGTGTCGCTACAAGACTGATCGAGAGAAATACAACGATCCCGACAAAGAAGAGCCAGATCTTCTCTACAGCCGCTGATAACCAGACAGCCGTTGATATCAACGTAGTACAGGGCGAAAGACAGTTTGCGAAAGACAACAAGTCACTCGGACAGTTCAGACTGGATGGAATCCCGCCGGCTCCGCGCGGAGTACCGCAGATCGAGGTTACATTTGATATTGACGCAAACGGTATCGTAAATGTATCTGCCAAGGATCTTGGAACCGGAAAAGAGCAGCATATCACGATCACTGCAGGTTCCAACATGTCCGATGCAGATATCGACAAAGCTGTTAAAGAAGCAGCTGAGTTCGAGGCTCAGGACAAGAAGAGAAAAGAAGCGATCGATGCAAGAAACGAAGCAGATGCAATGGTATTCCAGACAGAGAAAGCTCTCAAAGATGTGGGCGACAAGCTGGATGCAAGTGATAAGGCAGCAGTAGAAGCAGATGT
>DYCJ01000176.1:1139-5357 GCA_019418195.1 Clostridiales bacterium
GAGAGCGCACAGAAGCTGTTCACAAAGATGTATGAGCAGGCTGGTGCCGGTGCTGCAGGCGGTCCGAACCCGGGAGCCGGCGCAGGTCCGAACCCGGGAGCAGATGCAGGCCCGGCTCCGGATGGTTTCCAGGGCGATGATGTGGTAGACGGAGATTATAAAGAGGTCTAAACACCAAAGCTGAATAGAGCAGAGGGAACTTTCCCAATTGTTTCATGATAAGAATAAGAAAAATTCTACGGAACCACTGGGTGGTTTCGTAGATTTTTTCGTGAAAGGTAGAGTATTTCAGTTATGGCAGAGGCAAAGAGAGATTATTATGAGGTGCTCGGAGTAAGTAAGGATGCCGATGATGCGGCAATCAAGAAAGCATACCGTGCGCTCGCTAAAAAATATCATCCCGATATGAATCCGGGAGACAAGGAAGCCGAGAAGAAGTTTAAAGAAGCTTCCGAGGCATATGCTGTCTTAAGTGATGCTGATAAACGGCGTCAGTATGACCAGTTCGGCCATGCTGCGTTCGAAGGCGGTGCCGGCGGCGCAGGAGGATTCGGTGGCTTTGACTTCAGCGGGGCTGATTTCAGCGATATATTCGGCGATATATTCGGCGACTTGTTCGGTGGCAGCCGCAGGGGCGGCCGTGCAGGAAACGGACCGATGAAAGGTGCCAATATCAGAAAGAGTATCCGCATTACATTTGAGGAAGCTGTCTTTGGCTGCGAAAAAGAACTTGACCTGATCCTGAAAGACCCGTGTGAAGACTGTCACGGGACAGGTGCCAGGCCGGGAACTTCACCGGAGACCTGCCCGAAATGCGGCGGCCGCGGGCAGGTAGTCTATACCTCACAGTCTTTCTTCGGTACGGTACAGAATGTGCAGACCTGCCCGACATGTGGCGGTTCCGGTAAAGTGATAAAGGAAAAATGTCCGAAATGTGCAGGTACAGGATATACATCCAGTAAAAAGAGGATCAAAGTATCGATTCCGGCCGGTATTGATAACGGACAGAGTGTCCGCATTCGCGATAAAGGTGAGCCGGGCATAAACGGCGGTCCGAGAGGAGACCTGCTCGTAGAAGTGAATGTATCCCATCATCCGGTATTTCAGAGGCAGGATGTCCATATATTCTCGACGGTGCCGATTTCATTCGCAGTCGCCACACTGGGTGGCGATGTCCGTATCAAGACAGTGGACGGTGATGTGATCTACACCGTGAAGCCCGGAACTAAGACAGATACTAAAGTTCGCCTGAAAGGAAAAGGTGTGCCGTCACTTCGTAATTCACAGGTAAGGGGTGACCACTATGTCACGCTTGTAATCCAGACTCCGGAGAGACTGAGCGCTGAGGCGAAAGAAGCACTGCGCAGGTTTGATGAGCTGACAGGAAATACCCTGCATCAGAATGATGAAGCAGATGATAAGCCGGAAAAAGGCGATAAGAAGAAAAAGAAAGGCTTCATGGATAAGATGAAGGAAGTCTTTGAGGATTAAATTCGTGTTTGTTCAACAGATAACGCTATAGCAATTAGAATATACAAATCGAATAGCAGACGCAGAAAAAGAAGATACTGCAACACTATGCATAGCTTATGCAGTATCTTCTTTTTCTGCTGTCTCATCCAATCAGTACACTTTTTTCAGCTGCAGCACCATCTTTCAACAAGCACTCATACAAATCGAAAGTAGCCGGAACTTTGCCGATAAAGCTCATCTTTTCGACCGGTTTTTGTAAGTTCAGTGATTGTTGGTGAGGCGTTTCCGATTGAGAAAACGCAGAAAATCAATCGGATACAGCCGTTATGATGCTCTTTTCGGAACAGTCGGGATTGTGATGCACACGGTGACTGTGGAGAAAGGTTAGATAAACTTTAACCCTGAGATATAGCGTTGATCAGCCGGACGGAATTGTTTGAGCTCCGCGAGTTGTCCGTCCGGCTGATTGTTTTTAGCTATATTTCAGGGTTATTAGTTTTTCTTCCTTTTGTAACCGGAACCGGAAGCATTACAATCCCGACTGTTTCGAATATATACGCCATTACACTGTATCCGAATAAATTTCGGACGTTTTATCGAAAACATCTCACCAACAAACATGAATTTATTTTAAAAAATTTTATTATTTCTGTAACGAAATCACATTTTTCCCGATATATAGACAGAACAGCAGACAAAAGTGGTTCTATGGTATACCATAGGGTATGATAAGAGGGGAGGTGCGGTCGTGTGAAAGCGGATGAGATCTACAGTGAATATGCGGATATGGTATTCCGGTATCTGATGTGTCTCTGCCATGATGCGGATATGGCGGAAGAGCTGACTCAGGAGACGTTCTGCCGTGCCATACAGAGTTCGTTCAAGGTGAGGGATGACTGTAAGGTATCGACATGGCTCTGCCAGATTGCAAAGCATGTCTGGTATCAGGAGCTGGAGAAGAGGAGAAAACATACGCACCATCCGCTTGACGAGGGACTCACCGCTGGCGGGGGTTCCCCGGAAGAGATCATGATACGCGCCGAAGATAAAATGGAGCTGTTCCGCAGGGTGCATGCACTGAAAGAGACAGAAAAAGAAGTTGTGCTTCTGCGCATAACAGGAGCATTTGCATTTCGGGAGATCGGGGAACTGTTCGGGAAGAGTGAGAACTGGGCCAGAGTGACATTCTACCGGGCAAAGCAGAAATTGATCTCCTCTGGTCAGGGAAAGGAGAAGAAAGATGAAGTGTGAGATTGTAAGAGATCTGCTCCCGAGCTATATAGACGGACTGACAAGCAGCGTAACAAATGAAGAAATAGAAAAGCATCTGGACGAGTGTGTGATGTGCAGGCAGTTCTACAGGGAAATGAGAGAAAAGGATTTTGGAATGCGGAGTAATGTGCCGGATCAGACCGGAGAAAATGCAGGAAACGATAGTAAGAACAGAGATCACCGGGTACTGCGCAAATTCCGTCGGATCAGGCTGAAATGGATTGTCATAACCTGTGCGGCAGTTGCGGTTGTGATTGCCGGATTCTTCTGGATATCGGCATTATGGCTGCAGCTTCCCTATGAGCAGGTACAGGTAGAGGCAGGAATTCAGGAGTCAAAAATCGATGTGATTGAATTTGCTGACGGTACCAGCCAGACAATGGCAACCGGCGGAGTGCGGGTTGTAGAAAAGGCAGGAACATATGGATTTAATTATATGGACTGCAGGTACAGGCGGATGACGATTGACGGTGAGGAGAGAACCGTTGCCTTTGTTAACTGCCAGATGACAGTCGGAGATTATATATTCCATCATGAACCGGTTGAATCCGGAACGGAAGCGATATGGGTACAGGGAGGCGTTGAGAATAAAGATTTTGAGAGTGCAGAGGTGATCTATTATCTGGACAAGGGCATTGACCGGATTGAGGATGTGAGCGAGGAAGAAGCTCTGAAATTGATTGAAGATTACGGGACTCTTCTGTGGGAAGACGGCAGCACTAACTAAAGTTCGGATTTATCGGACTGACAAAGTATCCGCCGGGAGATATGTATTGTTATCGCACACACTTTCGTTCTGTCACTGCGTAGCGGTACGCAGGAACGCAAAAGACGCGTTCCAAGTACCGACGCAGTTCCAAAGGTGCGTACACAATACATACCTCCCGGCTGCTTTCTTTCCCATCCCGAAATCTACAGTACAAGTGACGGGGCAGTGTATGTGCGGGCTGCCAGCTCCTGATCCAGCAGATACAGACTCTTCGGATCGGTGCCGAAGAGGTTCATTTTTTTGATAAGATCAGCGGCATTTGTCTCCTCCTCGCCCTGCTCTTTGACAAACCAGTCGAGGAACTGCATAGTACGGAAATCTTTTATATCGTATGCAGCTCCGTAGATATTGTTGATCAGTCCGGTTACATAACGTTCATGCTTCAGGCCGGCCTCAAGCACTTCCATATGGCTCTTGAATTCGGAATCCGGCCTGTCGATCGCCTCAAAAGTGATCCTGGCATCATTATTCTGCATGTACTGTACAAAAAGCATGGCGTGGTCGCGCTCTTCCTGTGCCTGTACATTATACCAGTTGGCAAATCCGTCGAGTCCTTCATCGGAAAAATAATTGGAGAAGGAAAGATACAGATATGCCGAGTAAAATTCTTTGTTGATCTGTGTATTCAGAAGTTCAGCTACCTTTTCATTTAACATGTCTGGTTGTCCCCTTTCTATAATGATACAGTTTTCACTGTATAATAT
>DYCJ01000177.1 GCA_019418195.1 Clostridiales bacterium
CGTGTGTAGAAAGGAAACAGCGCAGAACGGAGAGTATATGAAGAATGATACTATAGCTGCAATATCTACAGGTATGACAAATTCAGGCATCGGGATCGTCAGGATCAGCGGTGATGAAGCGTTTGATATTGCAGACAGGATATATAAAGGGAAAAGTAAGATAGCGGAATCTGAGAGTCATACGATTCATTACGGGCATATTAAGGATGGCAGTGAGACTATAGATGAAGTGCTCGTTATGGTGATGAAATCTCCCCGTACATTTACAGGAGAAGATACGGTTGAGATAAACTGTCACGGAGGGACATTTGTGCTGAAGCGTGTCCTTGAGGCTGTCCTGAAGAACGGGGCCAGGGCTGCTGATCCGGGGGAATTTACAAAGAGGGCTTTCTTAAACGGGAAGCTGGATCTGTCTCAGGCAGAGGCAGTTATTGATGTGATAAACTCTGAAAATGAATATGCACTTCAAAGTTCAATCAGTCAATTAAAAGGAAGTATAAAAAATAAAATAAATGATATAAGAAATGAAATAGTTTACCACACTGCTTTTATAGAATCTGCTCTTGACGATCCGGAGCATATCAGTGTAGACGGATATGGAGAGACCCTGAAATCATCAGCTGAGAAAATAATCACAGAGCTTGAAAAGCTGATCCGCTCTGCAGATAATGGAAAGGTAATGAAAGAAGGGATAAATACTGTTATTGTGGGAAAGCCGAATGCAGGAAAATCCTCACTCCTCAATGTGCTTTCGGGACATGAGAGGGCAATCGTGACTGATATAGAAGGTACGACAAGAGATATCCTGGAGGAGCAGGTAAAGCTTGGCGGACTGAGTCTGAATGTGATCGATACAGCGGGAATCCGGAGAACAGATGACGTTATTGAAAAGATCGGAGTAGATAAGGCACAGGAGTATGCAAAAAACGCCGATCTTATTATCTATGTAGTGGATGCTTCAAAAAATCTGGACGAAAATGATGATAAAATTATGGAGCTGGTCTCGGATAAAAATACGATCATACTTTTAAATAAATCAGATCTGGACACTGTGATCACGGCGGACATAATGAAAGAAAAAGCAGGGGATATCCCGGTCATTTCTGTATCAGCAAAGGAGGAGCAGGGAATCCGCGAGCTGGAGGAGAAGGTAAAAGAAATGTTCCTGAAAGGGGAAATTTCTTTTAACGATCAGATATATATAACAAATATAAGACAAAAAAATGCTCTCTCAGAAGCGCTTGCGAGTATGAAAAAGGTCATCAGGAGTATAGAAGACGGAATGCCTGAGGATTTTTATTCTATAGATTTGATGGATGCATATGAGTCACTTGGAAGCATTACGGGAGAAGCAGTAGGAGAAGATTTGATCAATGAAATATTCAGCAAATTCTGTATGGGAAAATAAAGACGAATATGATATAGCGGTGATCGGAGCGGGACATGCGGGATGTGAGGCAGCTCTCGCAGCGTCAAGACTCGGATTCCGGACAGTTATGTTTACCGTGAGCGTGGACAGTATTGCACTTATGCCATGTAATCCGAATATCGGAGGTACTTCCAAAGGACATCTTGTAAGAGAAATAGATGCCCTTGGCGGAGAGATGGGAAAAGTGATCGACAGGACATTTATCCAGTCAAAAATGCTCAATAAATCCAAAGGACCGGCCGTACATTCTCTCCGCGCACAGGCAGATAAAGCGGACTACAGCAGAGCTATGCGTGAGGTGCTGGAAAATCAGGAGCGCCTTGATATCAGACAGATGGAAGTCACGGATATCCTCACTGAAGACGGACATGTGACGGGAGTACAGACTTATTCCGGCGCTGTTTACCGCTGCAGGGCTGTTATCCTGTGTACAGGGACATATCTCAAGGCAAGATGCATTTACGGCGATGTAAGTACCTATACGGGGCCAAACGGGCTTCAGAGCGCCAATTATCTGACTGACAGCCTCAAATCCCTTGGTATAAAGATGTACCGATTTAAAACTGGTACACCGGCGCGTATCGACAGGAATTCCATTGATTTCAGCAAGATGGAAGAGCAGAAAGGTGATGAGAGAATAGTACCGTTTTCTTTTACGACCGATCCGGAGGATGTGCAGATCGACCAGGTGTCCTGCTGGCTGACATATACAAATGAGAAGACGCACGAGATCATCCGTAATAATCTCGACCGGTCGCCTTTGTTTTCCGGCGCCATCGAAGGAACAGGACCGAGATATTGTCCTTCTATTGAGGATAAGGTGGTAAAATTTCCTGATAAAAACAGGCATCAGGTATTTATCGAACCAGAGGGAATCCATACGACAGAAATGTATGTCGGGGGTATGTCGAGCTCTCTTCCGGAGGATGTTCAGTACGCAATGTACAGAAGTGTGCCGGGACTTGAAAATGCAAAGATCGTGAGAAATGCATATGCCATAGAGTATGACTGTATTGACGCACGTCAGCTGAAGTCCACACTGGAATTTAAAAATATAGAGGGGCTGTTCAGCGGAGGTCAGTTTAACGGAAGTTCAGGTTATGAGGAGGCAGCAGCCCAGGGGCTGGTCGCAGGAATCAATGCGGCGAGAAAACTGCAGGGCAAAGATGGGATCATTATTGACCGTTCGCAGGGATATATTGGCGTCCTCATAGATGATCTTGTTACAAAAGAGAGTCATGAGCCTTACAGGATGATGACATCAAGGGCTGAATACCGTCTGCTGCTTCGTCAGGATAATGCAGATCTGCGGCTGACCAGGATCGGATATGAAGTCGGTCTTATCGATGAAGAGCGTTACCAAAAGCTTCTCAGAAAAGAAAAGATGATAGATGCGGAAATAGAAAGGGTAGATCATACGAATATCGGAACATCGGAAAAGGTACAGAAAGTTCTGAAATCCTTTGGAAGCACGCCACTGAATTCGGGAACAACGCTTGCTGAACTGATCCGGCGGCCGGAGCTGTCTTATGATAAACTGGCTGAGATTGATGAGAAAAGGCCGGAACTTCCCTATGACGTGGAGGAACAGGTAAATATCAATATCAAGTATGACGGATATATCAGACGACAGATGCGGCAGGTAGAACAGTTCAAAAAGCTGGAGAATAAGAAGATTCCTGATGATATCAATTATGATGATATCCAGAGTCTTCGCATTGAAGCAAAGCAAAAATTAAATGCGATCCGTCCGGCATCTATAGGGCAGGCGTCAAGAATTTCAGGAGTATCGCCGGCAGATGTCTCTGTGCTGCTAGTATACCTGAAACAGTGATGTGTGTGTTCAATTTTTATAGTCGGGGAAATACCGCAAGGGTATACCACTATGCCGTGAGAATCACGGCGTATCAGATGAAATACCGCAAGGGTATACCACTATGCCGTGAGAATCACGGCGTATCAGAGGAAAGGAGTATTAGATATTAATGGATGACCGCAGGTTTGACCAGGAACTTGAGACACTTGGAATCCGGTTGACAGATATACAGAAAAGACAGTTTGACAGGTATTATGAACTGCTGATCGAGTGGAATCGCGTAATGAATCTGACTGGAATAACAGAATATGATGAGGTAAATCTCAAACATTTCACAGATAGTCTTACAATTGTAAGAGTTAAAGAAATGAAGAATATCTCAACACTTATTGATGTGGGAACAGGAGCGGGATTTCCGGGACTTCCGATAAAGATAGCATTTCCGCATATAAAGGTGACACTTCTCGATTCTTTAAATAAGAGGATTAAATTTCTGGATCAGATAGTAGAAGAGCTTGGGCTTGATGATGTAGTTACACTGCACGGAAGAGCAGAGGATTATGCAAAAAAGGATGAATATAGAGAAAAATTTGATCTGTGTGCATCCAGGGCAGTGGCAAACTTATCCACACTCAGCGAGTATTGTCTCCCGTTTATCAAAAAAGGAGGATGCTTTGTATCATATAAAAGTGCAGACTCTGATGAGGAAATAAAGATGTCAGAAAAAGCACTAGATATATTAGGCGGAAAGATAGAGAAGATAGATAAATTTACGCTGCCTGGATCAGATATGGGAAGGGCGCTGGTGATGATAGAAAAGGTGAAGGATACACCGCGGAAATATCCAAGAAAAGCGGGGGTGCCGTCAAAAGAACCATTGTAAATTCGAATTTTACAGACTGGCAAAGTATCCGCCGGGAGACAGGTATTGTTATCGCACCCGCTTTCGCTCGGGCCGTAACGCAACGGTACATAGGAGCGCAAAAGACGCGCTCCAAGTGCCGGCGTTACTCTACGGTGCGTACACAATACCTGTCTCCCGGCTGCTTTCTTGCCTGGCCCGAAAATCAATCGGATATAGTGGATAGCTCATCCTATCAGAAGTGTCTCCCCGATGATCACGGAATTTACAGGAAGTCGGTCGAAAGGGTGGGCTTTATCGATTACGTACCTATTTCAACTGATTATCTTTTACATTCCGATTTGTTGGAGTGACTGCCGTTTTCGAATCTTATATCATCAGCATTCAGTCCGAGAGATACGGATTTATTCTACTCTTCATCAGCAAACAGTATCCTAACCTGCTCCATAAATTCATCCGGTTTCTCTACGTGTGGAAGCTGTTTTGAATTATTTATCTCCACAATTTCTATAGATGGAAGCTGGTTCTGGTACTGGCTTGCCGAAAGTGTATTTTCAGGATTACCATTACCGGAAATGATAAATATGCTGTTGTTCAGCTTGCTAAGACAGAATAATATATTTGCATTTGTATATCTTGATTTCTGACATGCATAAAGATATTTTGAATGTCCTTTGTCTTTATGCGAAGATTCAAAACATGTCAGAATATCCCTTTCACTTATTGCATTCTGATCATAATAGTATTTAGAAGCGAAATCGTGAGATATAGTGCGTTTATTTATTTTCATATTATAGATAAACGACCCAATAATTGGTGTAAAAATCAAATGCTTGATCAATTTTGTACGCTTTGTAGGTATTTTAGCAAGAGAAATAAGGTTCTGTGGATTGATCATGATGATACGGTTAATGATAGTTTCATCATTTGCACTCGCCATGAGAACAAAAGATGACGAGTCACCGGAAACAATCACATCAGTTTTTTTACATATAATATGTTTGATAAAATCAGTAATTAACTGCACATACAGAAAATTTGTATAGGTAAGCGCGGGGTGATCAGAACATCCGCATCCTAACAAGTCGATTGAATATACAGTATTCGTTTTCGCAAGAGTTTGTTCAATATTTTTCCATTCGTTTGATGATGAACAGACATTAAAATTATGAACAAGAAGAATTGGAGAACCATTTCCTTTCTTTTTATAAGCAATTTTTCCAAATCTCCAATTGTAATA
>DYCJ01000178.1:0-2162 GCA_019418195.1 Clostridiales bacterium
TCCGCTTCCCATATCTGTTTTTCTGTATCCATAAGGTAGTTTTGTCCCATAAATTATAGTATATCTGAACTTTAAAGTCTATTTTGTTTTCGTTATCCGGTACTTTTGAAAGTAAAATAAATGCCCGAATGAAAGAATTCTGTATGTATCTTTCATAAAATGGATTTCCCCCACGGGTGTGGTATCGTAAAACCAGAGAAACAATCCCACATGTGAGGAAAAGAAAACAAAAACATGATGGAAATGAGGAGGAGAGAGTATGGAGAAAAAATTATCCGAACAATACGAAGCACTGAATAAACTTGCGGAGCCGGGCGGAACCGTCATCATGGGAGGCAGATCAGATCTGGGGCTGCCCCTTGGGGAGCTGAAACAGGCGTTCGGCCTGGAGGATAACCTGTATAACAGGAGTGTGGACAACCTGTCTGTCCGCAATGCCGCCGGGGTATACGACGCCTGTATCGCGCAACTGGCTCCGTCCGTGCTCCTGCTCCATATCGGGGAGGAGGACCGGGCGCTTTTTCAGGAAGAAAGCGGGGAATTTGACAGAGGGTGCAGGGAACTGGTTTCACATATCCGCAGCATGACGCCCGGATGCGAGGTCGTAATGGTTTCGCAGGAACTTCCGGACGCCCCCGGGGAGATGGAAAGCGTGCGGGAACTGAACCGGCACCTGAAGTATATCGCAGAGTCCGAACAGTGCAGGTATGAGGATATTTCATCGAAACATGTATGGAATCCTGACCAGACAAAGGAAGTGGTTGCATTCGTCCGCTCAGTGGGGTTCGTGCGCCCGCTCAGACAAAAGAAACCGGTATATGATCTTGTGCGGATCTTGTACGGTTATCAGGATGGGGAAACAGCATAAGATGACGGGAAAGAAAGATACAAAGGATAAAATGGCGCTGTCAAACCATATGAATATCTGCTGGCATGACTATACGGATGTAAATGCGCAAAAGGCAGTCACAAAGGCAAATCTCCCGGAAAAGGCTGCTTTTGTGGGGAGGATGGGCCTGATGCTTCTGTCCTGCGGCACCGGGGCATGGCGGGTGCGGGAATCGATGAACAGTCTGGCAGGGCAGCTTGGGCTTACCTGCACGGCAAATATCGGTTTGATGTCGATCGATTATACCTGTTTCGACGGAGAGAGATCCTTCTCACAGTCGCTGAGCCTGGCAAACACTGGAGTAAACACGTCCAAACTGAACCGGCTGGAGCGGTTCATCCATGAATTCCCGGAGAAAGGGGCGCGGATGTCCGCTGCGGAAATCCATACAGAGCTTGATGCGATCGAAGCGTCGGGAGGGCTGTACTCCCCGGCGCTGCTCGGGCTTGCTTCGGCGCTCGCCTGTGGAGCGTTTGCATTTCTGCTTGGCGGGGGATGGAGCATTGTGATCTGTTCTTTCCTCGGAGCAGGAGCCGGAAATTATCTCCGCAGCCTGGTGCTGAAAAGGCGTTATACACTTTTTATGTGCATCCCGGTCTCCGTCGGCGCGGCGTGCCTGACCTATGCCGGTATGATGCGTCTTGGTGAATGGCTGTTTGGCGTATCTCCGGAGCAGGAAGCCGGATATATCTGCGCGATGCTGTTTATGATCCCGGGCTTCCCTTTTATCACAAGCGGGATTGACCTTGCCAAGCTGGATATGCGCTCCGGGCTGGAACGGCTTGCATATGCAGTGATCGTTGTCCTTGTCGCTTCGCTGACCGCGTGGGCAGCGGCAGGCATGCTGAAGCTGCAGCCGTTGGATTTCTCTGCACGGGAGATAAGTCCGGTTCCGCTTTTCTTCCTGCGCCTTCTTGCATCTTTCTGCGGCGTGTTCGGTTTTTCGGTCATGTTCAACAGTTCTTTTCCGATCGCTCTGTCCGCGGCGCTGATCGGCATGGCGGCCAATACGCTGCGGCTGGAATTAACAGATGTCTTTTCTCTGCATCCTGCTGCTGCGGCTTTCCTGGGGGCGCTGACTGCGGGAATCCTTGCGTCATGTCTGAACGGACCGCTGGGGTATCCGAGGATCTCCCTCACTGTGCCGGCTGCCGTGATCATGGTTCCCGGCCTGTATCTGTACCGGGCGGTCTATAATCTGGGGGAGATGGCGCTGACAGAGTCCGTTTCCTGGTTTGCGTCCGCCCTTCTGGTCATTATCATGCTGCCGGCG
>DYCJ01000178.1:2172-5327 GCA_019418195.1 Clostridiales bacterium
GGATACTGACCGACAGACGGTTCCGACATTGTACCTAACTATGATGGGAAAACAACTCTGACGGAACAAAGCTTTTGCAGCTTCCTGTTTTTTGGATTTCAAAACAAGGTTTTATAAAATATACAGGATAATGTATTTTTTAGATTGAAAAACACTATATTTTGTATTAGAATAAAACACAGGCACACATATTGCATATGATGTGGAAAAGGATATGAAACGAACATACAGCGGCGGAAGCCCTGAAAGAAGCAGGAAGGAGACAGCAGAATGAAGATTATCAAGAGAAACGGTTCCGAGGAGACTTTTGATTACAGAAAGATCATAAGGGCGGTGACAAAAGCAGACACACAGAGCGAGGGCAGGAGCCTTACGGATGCGCAGATCGAGGATATTGCCGAGTTTGTTGAGTTTAAATGCGGTAAACTGAACCGCGCCGCGTCTGTCGAGGAGATACAGGATATGGTGGAAGACCAGATCATGGCGACAGGCGCATTTGACCTCGCAAGGAGATATGTGAGATACCGCTATAAACGTTCCCTCGTGCGCAGGGCCAATACAACAGATAATCGTATCCTTTCCCTGATCGAATGTAATAATGAAGACGTAAAGCAGGAAAATTCCAACAAGAACCCGGCGGTCAACAGTGTGCAGAGAGACTACATGGCAGGAGAAGTAAGCCGCGACCTTACCCGGAGAATGCTTCTTCCGGAGGATATCGTGGAGGCGGACAGACAGGGGATCATTCATTTTCATGATTCAGACTACTATGCACAGCACATGCACAACTGTGACCTAGTCAATCTGGAGGACATGCTGCAGAACGGTACGGTGATCAGCGGCACAATGATCGAGAAGCCCCACAGCTTTTCAACGGCATGCAATATCGCCACGCAGATCATTGCCCAGGTTGCCAGCAACCAGTACGGCGGGCAGAGTATTTCCCTCACCCATCTGGCTCCCTTTGTGCAGGTGTCAAGAGACAAGATCCGCGGTGAAGTGGAGAAGGAAATGGAGCTGATCGGTTTTGACTGTCCGGCGGACCAGCTCAATGAGATCGTGGAAGGACGTCTGAAAAAAGAAATCACAAAGGGCGTCCAGACCATCGAATATCAGGTCATCACACTGATGACGACCAACGGACAGGCCCCGTTCCTCACGGTGTTCATGTATCTGAATGAGGCAAAGAATGAGGCTGAGAAAAAAGATCTTGCAATGATCATCGAAGAGACGCTCAGACAGCGTTATCAGGGCGTGAAGAACGAGGCGGGCGTCTGGGTAACTCCGGCATTTCCGAAGCTGATCTATGTGTTGGAAGAAGACAATATAGAAGAGGGAAGCCATTATTATTACCTGACTGAGCTTGCCGCAAAATGTACGGCAAAACGCCTGGTGCCGGATTACATTTCCGAGAAGAAGATGAAAGAACTCAAAGAAGGCAACTGCTTCCCTGTGATGGGCTGCAGGAGCGCATTAAGCCCGTGGAAAGACGAGAACGGCGAGTACAAATTCTACGGACGTTTCAATCAGGGAGTCGTGACGATCAACCTTGTAGATGTGGCTCTGTCCTCCGGCGGAGACATGGAGAAATTCTGGAAGATCTTTGATGACAGACTGGATCTGTGTTACCGTGCCCTGATGTGCAGACACAACAGGCTGAAGGGAACACTTTCAGATGCAGCGCCGATCCTCTGGCAGTATGGCGCACTGGCACGGCTGAAAAAGGGAGAGACCATCGATAAACTGCTTTATGGCGGATATTCGACAATCTCCCTCGGATATGCAGGGCTGTATGAATGCGTGAAATACATGACGGGCAAATCCCATACCGACCCCGAAGCAACACCGTTTGCACTGGATGTTATGAAACATATGAACGAGGCCTGCGACAAGTGGAAAGAAGAGACAAATATCGGATTCAGCATCTACGGATCACCGATCGAGAGTACGACTTATAAATTCGCGAAATGCCTGCAGAAGAGATTCGGTATCGTGCCGGGCGTGACAGACAAGAGCTATATCACAAACAGCTATCACGTCCATGTGACTGAGGAGATTGATGCTTTCTCCAAACTGAAATTTGAGTCCCAGTTCCAGGCGCTCTCTACAGGCGGGGCGATCAGCTATGTGGAAGTGCCGAATATGCAGGACAACATACCGGCAGTGCTTCAGGTAATGCGGTTCATTTACGATAATATTATGTATGCTGAGCTGAACACAAAGAGTGACTACTGCCAGGTGTGCGGATACGACGGGGAAATCCAGATCGTGACGACAGAAGACGGAAAGCTCGAATGGGAGTGCCCGCACTGCGGCAACAGAGATCAGGATAAGCTGAACGTGGCAAGACGTACCTTCGGCTATATCGGAACCCAGTTCTGGAATCAGGGAAGGACGCAGGAGATCAAGGAGAGAGTGCTGCATCTGTGAATGAGTCGATATTTGTATAATACAGCTTTACATTGGCTTGTATATGGGAAGAAATTGTGTTAAAGTAGAAGAAAATTGAATGTAATATTTTGTCAAGTGAAGGACTCCTTTTATGGATGAATTTTAAAAGGGAACGGAGTGAGAATCTTTGGCGATCCGGTCACTGTGATCCAGGAGCGCGCCCCGGGAAAAGCCATTGCGGCAGGTGCCGTGAGAAGGCGGGAAATGCGTGATGAGAGGTAAGCCAGGAAACCTGCTTGACAGAAAGGATGAAGCTTCCGAGTAAAGCAGCCATCTTATATCATATGGGTCAGACAGCGGTCTGTCCATATCCTTTTGTGGTACCTGCTTTTCGAATGAAGGCAGGTTTTTTCTTTGGAAAATTCATCCATCATAATCTGATTTTGATGGAAGGAGATTTACAAATGGGAAAGTACACTTATGACAGCAGGGAGGCGGAGAAATCCGAACGAATACCGAAGCTTGTGGAAGATCTGTATGCAGACATGCCGAGGATCGAATCAGCAAGAGCCGTTCTTCTGACGGAGTCTTACAGAGAGACAGAGAATGAACCGGTTATCATTCGCAGGGCAAAAGCATTTCAGCATATCCTTGAGAATATTCCGATCATCATCCGTGATCGGGAACTGATCGTTGGGAGTACGACGATCGCTCCCCGGGGATGCCAGACATATCCGGAATTTTCTTACGAATGGCTTGAGGCG
>DYCJ01000179.1 GCA_019418195.1 Clostridiales bacterium
GCAGCGTCAGATGTGTATAAGAGACAGGTGTGGTATATGGTTTTGGTGCAGTCATTCTTATTTTCTCACTGTACCGGCTGAAAACCAAAAAGATTGCCATCGGCAAGATCCCGATCACACCGGTCCTTGTATTTGTCGGCATTGTCCTGATCACCACCGTGGTCGAGCTGATCGCCAGCTATATCATGGAATTCACCAGAGGGAAATGGCTGTGGGACTACACCCGGTTTTCCTTCAATTTCGAGGGACGGATCGCATTAAATCCAAGTATCCGCTTCGGTATCGGCGGAATGATCTTTTTATACCTTCTGCAGCCATTGTTTTATAAGGCGGCAGAAAAACTTGGAGAAAAGAAAGTGTCTGTAATTTCTTCCGTACTTGCTCTGATCCTGATCGTGGATTGTATCTATACATTTCTTATAAAATCAATCTAAAGTATGCAGATTACAGAAATGAATTGTAACAATGAATTTTCAAACACGCTCTAATACAGAACACCTGGAAGGGTCCGCTACGAAACGTTCCAGGTGTTCTGCTGTTCATGATGAAATTTTATCTTTCCGCATTCATATGCTCCGCGTTACTGTTTCGTCTTTTAATCGATCGACACCAGTTCATAGCTTCTGTTCCCCAGCCCGATCTCTTCTCCATGTGCCAATACAAGCTCAGCATTTCTGGATTCCATACGATCCACAAGGTTTCATTTTCAGTATAAATCATTTGCTGTTTTATCAGAAGTTCCATTTTGTTAAGCAGTATATACCTTAACATTTATACAGTCTTATATTTCTGTATTACTCATTTGTTCAAGGTCATCTTTTTTCCATGGACCACGATCATAAAGTGATGCGATACGGACTGCCGCAGCCATTCCTCCGTCACCATAGGTTGGATGTTCCATAAATGCAATGGATTCTTGACTCAGCTCCTGTTCTGCTTTTATCGCATGCATCATTTCACTTTCCCAGCCATAAAGCCTCGCGACAGATGAAGCTTCGATTCCCAGGATTGCATCCATAACATAATTTTGATAAGAAGTCATATGCTTTTCAATCATAAAACGCATAAGCTCCAGTCGTTTTGCCATGCTTGTTACATTTGATGAAGCGGGCGCAGTGCGATAATCGATCAGCGGACTTTCAACAATTCCAATATAACCCTCCGGCATAGTTTCCAACATGCTCAAAAAGAATTCCCAGTCTTCAAAACCGGAACGCATGGATTCATCATAACCTCCACATTGTTCCCATACCGCGCGCCGAAGGATATGGGTTGCCGGGCAGCAATTCCGTGCAAGAAATGCCGACGGACTGCCTCCACTCGGACAAACAATGGCATCGAGAACTCCGAAAGTGTGCATCCAGGAAGATGCCGCAATCATAGATGGATGATCACGCAGCATCTGACTAACCTGTTCAATATACATAGGCTCCAGCTTATCATCTCCATCAAGAATCAGAACCATCGGTGCCTGTGTTCTCCGAATCCCTGTATTTCTCGCTGCCGACACCCCGCCGTTTGGCTGGTACACAATCGTTACCTCAACGGATCTGTCATCGTCAGACTCAATACGCTTCAAAACCTTAAGAGAATCCTCATCCGTTGACCCGTCGTCCACAATAATAATCCTTGCCGGCGGAGTTGTCTGGCGGCATAAAGAATCCACCGCTTCAAGAATCATAGTTCCCTGATTAAAACTGGTAACAACCGCCTCCATGAAACTGAATTTTCAAACATCTTCTGAATTCATCATACCATAAACTTCCATTATTTTGAATAATTCTTGCATTTGCAGCTCTTGATATTTTTCATGTACAGTAAAAGCTATGTACTTTTGTGTTGACCAAAAATTGACTTTTCTATGCTATAAATTTTGTTATAATAGCACTTGCAGTGTATACTACTTTCTTGGACATCAGGCAGGAACAATCTGTCTTTTCAAAATGCATAACTTTTAACAGCTTTACCCAGAAACACTATGATCCTCATATCCGCGGATTTCTTTGGGCTTTTTTCCGTAGTATCGTTCAAACAAATGGTAAAAATGGCTTACATTTTCGTATCCGATCTGCCGGACAATCTTCCTGACAGGGAGATCGGTCTGTTCCAAAAGCTGCCGTGCATATTTCATGCGAATTTCAGTTACATACTGTCGGAATGACTTGCCTCTGTACTTTTTCAGTATCAAATTATAATAATTTCTGTTGTAATGGAACCGCTCTTCTAACTTTTCTACTGTTATGCAGTCCATGTTTGTCCGAATAAAACACTCCAATTCATACAGGAACACCTTTTCTCTGCCCTCCCGGCTGTCGGAATGAAGCTGCAGTGTGTAATCGCTGCACAGATGCTGGAGGATACGGATCATAAGGCCCTGTTCCACTTTCTCATATCCCGGTTCTTTTTCCAGATTTTCTCTGACAAGAACCTCTAACAACCGTTCCATGTCAAATCTGCGTTCTTCCTCCTCCCCTGTCCGTTTCAGCTCTAAAAAGCTCTGTTCTCGTCTCTGTCTCCACAAGGCATGAAACAGGAACTGGCGCATCTCATCTGTTCCATCATAACTTCTCAGCAGCTTCTCCATATATTCCGGTCGGACCCTAATGAAAAGAACAGCTGCATTTTCTGCTTCAATGTAATCCGCATGCTCACAATTCTGATCGGTGATCACAAATTCGCCCTGTCCGAATCTGATCTTTTCGCCCAGCAGAATCTGTGTGAAATTTCCTTCGATCACATAGAGGATCTCAACATACTCATGTTTATGAAACCAGCCCTGTCTCGGGCTTTCTCTGATGATAAGTCTGGTTCCCGCCGGACTAATGCTCCACTCTGCACCATCCGCGCTATATATAATCAGAAGGACGGAAAGGTCTTCTGATATCCGACGTTCGCATATCGAGGACGTCTGGCCTTGTTGATTAAAATAAAGCATATCGTCACTTTCACTTTGCGCTTCCTGCTTCATACGTACATCTCTGATATATTGTACATGCTCTGAAATTCTGTATAATTCACACATTTCATATCTTCCTTTTATTCTGTACCTATTTCAAATCCATGCATTTCGTCCCTATTTCTGATTATATACATTTCTTTAGTCATTGTCACTTCCAAATTAGTTGACTATCATATAAATTAACAAAATCAACATTGTCATACGGCTTTCGGTCTGCAAAGATCCAGCCGGGCAATCATAACGGAGGTATGAAAGATGCGAAGTCAGAATATTGATCAGGGGTGGGAATTTCAGTATGGCCTTAATTCCGGGTTTCAAGATCCCTCGAAAGCAAAAAGCGGACGGAAAGTAAATCTTCCTCACGACTATATGATCGAGGGAGATGTGACCCGGACAGCCCCGGCGGCAGGCGCCGGCGGATATTACACAGCAGGAGTCGCCTCGTATACTAAATATATTGAAATTCCCGAAGCATGGGCAGACGAGGAAATTTATCTGCATTTTGACGGAGTTATGATGAACTCCACAGTCGACATAAATGGAGGAAAAGCCTGTCTGCAGCACAACGGGTACATCCCTTTTGCCATAAATATCACACCTTATGTCTATTTCGGAGAATCCAACCGGATAACTGTTATTGTAAATCCCAGTATGCAGCCCAATTCCCGCTGGTACACAGGAGCAGGGATTTTTCGCAGTGTCACTCTCATCCACGTGCCGAAACTTCATATTGCATGCGATGGGATATACGGCTATACGAAAGAAATTGAATACGATGCTGATGGCATTTCGGCTGCTGCATATCTGCACACGGAAGTCGAGATTACCAATCATACGCTGGAAAATAAAATTGCCATGGTGGAAGTTACGCTTACCCGCGAGGGAAGCGATCAGGTTCTCCTGAGCAGAAAACAGAAGATACAGGTCAGCCCCAACGCATCTGACATTGCGTATCTCAATCTTACTGTAGAGAATCCGGTACTATGGGACTCTGAAAATCCAAATCTTTACCGTCTTCATGCGAAGGTAACAGATCTGGGCATATTTAAAACACACTTTATCCCGACTGCCAAAAACACTACCGATGAAAATTCCGTACTTTTCGGGATCAAGACTGTACAGGCAGACGTCCGGCACGGTCTGCGGATCAACGGGAAGACCGTAAAATTAAAAGGAGGATGTATTCATCATGACAACGGAATGCTGGGAGCAGTTTCTCTGTATAAAAGTGAATATCGAAAAATCTCTATCTTAAAAAAACTTGGTTTTAATGCGATACGTACTACGCACAACGCACCTTCCGCTGCCCTCATAGAAGCTTGTGACCGCCTTGGGATGTATGTCTTTGACGAGGCATTTGATGCATGGGGTATGATGAAACAACCCGGAGACTACAATCAGTTTTTTGATACAGACTGGGAAAAAGACCTGACAGCTTTTATGAAGCGGGATCGGACGCATCCGTCCATAATCATCTGGTCCATCGGGAATGAAATTCCGGAACGCGGGGGAATGAATAACGGATATACTCTTGCTTCACAGATTGCCCGTACAGCCCGTGCCCTTGATCCTAGCCGTCCGGTCACTAATGCAATCTGTTCCTACTGGAGCGGTCTGGACGATTTGCTGGCTACTGAAAATATGAAAAAATTACTGGGAGATTCTTCTGCCAATCCCTCATCCATCCAGAATGCCGATGCAGGGAAAAACGATACAAGCTGGGAAGAATATTCCGAGGCATTTACTAACGGACTTGATCTGGTAGGTTATAATTATATGGAAGATAAATACATCACAGATCACGAAATGTATCCGGAACGCATCATTCTCGGATCTGAAAATTATCCGAAAGAAATCGGCATCCACTGGCCCATGATTGAGCGCACTCCCTATGTAATCGGTGATTTCACATGGACTGCCTTTGATTATATCGGGGAAGCCGGAATCGGAAAATCTCTATTTCTTGAACCGGACGATCCACTGCTGAAGATTGGACCTTTCGCTCTGATGTCAAACAGTTCTGAGTTTCCTTGGCGTCTCGCCAATGACGCGGACGTAGACATCAACGGCAATCTACTTCCTCAGGGTGCTTACCGGACAGTTGTATGGGGAAGCAGGGAAACCTATCTATATAGAGATCGTTCTGCGCCTCGGCCATGGCAGCGTGACACATCGATGAACTTTTTCCGTCTTCACCGCTTCCATCAGCCCACCAGTCGCTCATCACAATTCCTTCGAACCCCCATTCCCTGCGCAGGATCGTTGTATTTAAGTCATAACAGCTGGAGGTCCATATACCGTTCAACGCCCCATACGTAGTCATAACCGCATTCGCATGTCCTTCCTTTAC